>NZ_JAHHPO010000330.1 GCF_024606365.1 Endozoicomonas sp. ONNA2 | reverse complement strand
GCATTCTGTACTATGTCGTTCATGAAGTATTTGAATCAGCAAATATTGGTATCTAGTATAATATTTGCTGATTTACACATCACAGGATATTTTCGAGAAAAAGTGTTCGAAGTATTGAAATATCTGTAAGTTCCGAGTAACTATTTAGCCCCACCCCCAAGGAATCATTGTTAAACCATTGAGTGGGTATGAAGAACCGGATCAATCCTGATTTTTTACTGCCGATTTAAATTTCCAGAATTGGCCGTATTCAGTAGTTGCACTGAGTATCCTCGCCAGCAAAAGTGTGAACCTGAAGCCGGGGTTGGCTGGAAGGATACTTCTATAAACTCCTGTAGACAGGAAAATCCGGAGACAGCATTCGGGAGTTAAATCGGATTTGTCATTGAATTGATCTATAATTCAATTACATATATAGACCTCGGCATCCGGGAAAGCTCATTCTTTACACAATTTGTTCATTATTTTTGTCTGTGAGACCAGCAACAATAAGAATAACTACACCTCAGTACTCCAGAGCAGTGGCAGGTCGACGAAGGGGCCTTCCATCAAATCCTCTAATTCCAATGCAGGGTACGCAGACTGATAGTTCGCTGTGACAGGATAATCTTCTTCCAGCAGTGACTTTGGGCAGTCAGTCAGCACTTTTACCGAATCTATTGACAAGAACCCCGTAAAATGGGAGACCTGACTGGTTGAATCCGGTAGTGTGAGCCCGGTTTGGTGACTCCCCCTATTCATCTGATGCAGACTTTCTGTATTATCTTGCTTGAGGAGGTTGTAGATCGCAAGGCTTGTGTACCAGGCCGATCGTATAATTTTCTATACTATGGCTGAAAAGTAATAGAGGACAAGGCATGACAACGAACAAAATATCCAAGATTACCAACACCAACCCTATGGGAACCGATGGGTTCGAATTTGTTGAATACGCTGCGCTTGATCCGCTAGCATTGGACAGCCTCTTCAAACAGTTTGGATTTGTTCCGGTAGCACGCCACCGATCCAAAGAGGTAACGTTATATCGCCAGGGGGGGATCAACTTCATCGTCAATGGCGAGCCTGACTCATTTGCCCAGAAATTTGCCCGTGAACACGGTCCCTGTGCCTGTGCCTTTGCCATTCGGGTAGAAGATGCGGCCCTTGCCTATGAGAGGGCGCTTGAACTGGGCTGTGAGCCAGGACCAACCCAGAGCGGTTCCATGGAGCTGAATATCCCATCCATTGTCGGCATTGGTGGCAGCTTGATTTATCTGGTTGACCGATATGGTGATAAAGGTTCAATCTATGATGTGGACTTCGTTCCAATCGAGGGTGTTGATCAGCAACCTGAAGGTGTCGGCCTGACCTTTATCGATCATCTTACCCACAATGTTCAGCGGGGAAATATGGCTAAGTGGGCATCTTACTACGAGGAAATCTTTAACTTTCGTGAGATTCGTTATTTTGACATTGAAGGCAAGTTGACCGGGTTGAAATCCAAGGCAATGACCAGCCCCTGTGGGAAGATAAGAATTCCGATCAATGAGTCATCTGATGACAAGAGCCAGATTGAAGAGTTTCTGCATCAGTATAATGGTGAGGGTATTCAGCATATTGCCTTGTACTCTGAAGACATCTATCAATCCGTACCAGAGATGCGTGCCAATGGCACTGCGTTTCTGACACCACCACCTGACACCTATTATGAAATGCTAGCCAAGAGACTGCCCTGGCATCATGAGGATGTTGATAAGCTCAAGGCCAATGCCATTCTTATGGATGGGGCACCTACAGAGGACGGTGGGTTGCTGTTACAGATTTTCACTGAAACCGCCATTGGCCCGATTTTCTTTGAGATCATTCAGCGCAAGGGTGATGAAGGGTTTGGCGAAGGCAACTTTACCGCGCTTTTTGAAAGTATGGAACGGGATCAGATGAGAAGAGGGGTGTTGTAGCTTTCTATCCGGGCTAACTGGCTAATGATAAACCTGTCTGGTTCATACAGCATCATTGCTGATGGGTTATGGCATTTCAGGAAATGAATCTTCAATCAGGCAAAGTGGGTAATTTATTGCCACGGCAGCGAGGTCGGGGAGAGTATTTATGAAGTCATCCAATTATCAGGCAAAAAAGCCTGATGAGTCAGGCTTTATTGAATATACAGAAGAGGAGCATGAAACCTGGAGTATTTTGTATCACCGACAGATTGAGTTACTGAAAGGCCGGGCTTGTAATGAATACATGAACGGCATTGATGAACTGGCCATGCCCGCAGAGCGGATTCCACAACTGGATGAAATAAGCCGTGTGCTTAACGATAAAACCGGCTGGGGGGTTGCCAGGGTACCTGCGCTGATCTCCTTTGATCGATTTTTTAAGCTGTTGGCTGACAAACAATTTCCTGTTGCCACCTTTATCCGCGTCAGGGATGAGCTGGATTATCTTCAGGAGCCGGATATTTTTCATGAAATATTTGGTCACTGTCCGTTGCTGACCAATCAGGAGTTTGCTGACTTTACAGAAACCTATGGCAGGCTCGGTCTGGCTGCCAGCAAAGAAGAGCGGGTTTACCTTGCCAGGCTTTATTGGATGACTGTTGAGTTTGGCTTATTGAATACCTCGCAGGGGTTACGTATTTATGGTGGTGGAATCCTCTCCAGCTATGGTGAAACGACCTACGCCCTGGAGAGTGATGTTCCCGTCAGAACCACCTTTGATCCACTGACGGCACTCAGGACACCCTACCGGATCGATATTTTGCAGCCATTGTATTATGTACTGGACGATATTGAGGTTCTTCATCGCCTTGGTGAAATGGATATTATGGCCCTGGTCCATCAGGCGATGGCGATGCCTTTGCTTTCCCCTATGTTTGAGCCAAAGCCTGAAGAGGGCGCTACGTGAGTTGAGTATTCTGCTATTTCGCGATGGCATAACTTAGCCGGATAATAGTTATATTTTTTATATTATCCAATCATATAAAAGGAGTATAAAATGCAGCCAAGGGAGCTGAACATTCAAACACCGCATTTAACATTTGCTGCGTTGGAGTGGGGAGACCCCAGGGGTTGTCCGGTGATCGCACTTCATGGCTGGCTCGATAATGCTGCCAGTTTCACCCCCATGGCTGCAAGGTTAGAGGGTATCAGGTTGATCGCCGTGGATCAGGCTGGCCACGGTCTTTCTGAGCATCGCCCGGCCTGGTTCAGTTATGATGTTTGGCACTATGTTGAAGATCTGGTTTATATTGCTGAGTCATTGGCACTTGAACGCTTTGGTTTGCTGGGTCATTCCATGGGTGGTGTGGTCAGTGCTATGGCAACGGGGTCTGTTCTGAAAGATCAGGTTATCGGGCTGGTAGCTATTGACGGGCTTTTCCCCTGGCCAAGAAATCCTGAAAATGCCCCGAAAGCTCTGGCGGACTATATCAATCAACGCAGAACACCTGCTGATCTACTGCCAGTGACCCGCTATCGATCCAGGCAACAGGCCGTTCGGGCCAGGGCAATGGGTCAGTTCAAAATTTCCATACAATCTTCAGAACTACTGGTGGACCGCGCTATTATTCAGGATGGCGATGACTGGATGTGGACGGTTGACCCCCGGTTAAAGCAAGGGTCTCCTGCCCGCTTTTCCCTTGAACAGGCCCTGGCATTTCCCAGACAGATAACGTGCCCTGCCCATATGGTCTACGTTGACAGTAGTCCAATCGGGGATATTGTTAACCAGTATCGTGAGCAACTTGCAAATATTCATTTTCACTCAATGAGTGGCAACCATCACCTCCACATGGATGGTCAGGTGGAAGCTGTTGCTGATATAGTAAACTCTGTCTTGGGCAGCAAATTATGATAATCTGAAAGGTCGATGGGGGAAGCCCTGGATTGTATCTCATGAATAAAATAGTTGCTGATATCCCGTGTCTGCCAAAGACTCTTCAATCGTGCTATTTAACCACTGCCTGCGTAATAATCAGTTCTCTGCTTGGCCTGGTCGATCTTCCTTTGACTTACGCCTCGGGGCTTCCAGCCTATCCTAATGCAAGGGTAGAGCTTTCCCTTGATGAGAGCCGTCAAAATCATCCGATCATTACCAATCGGATGAAACGGGTCAACGGCGTTGTTACCTCTAACGGTGCTCAGTGGCTTGACGGACATCTGGTCAGGAATCTTTACTATTTGCCCCCGGGCCAAAGTAGTAACCAGGGCTATAAGTTTTATGTCAGTTTGTTGCGTACCCAGGGCGTTGAAACGCTGTTCGAATGTCGCAGTTTTTCCTGTGGTGCCAGTAATTTCTGGGCTAACGATATCTTTGATATTTCCAAGCTCTATGGCCAAGATAAAGAACAAGCATTTTATATCGGGAAAAAGATGAGCACTTTCTATGCGGTCTACTCAGTCAGACGCGGGAATGGTCGTATTTATACCCTGGTGGATATATTTAAGCCCTATGACTATGAGATGGACAGTGCAACAGAACAACATACTGGCAACAATATACTGAGGCTTACATCCGATATCTCCGGGATTGAAAAAAGTGTTGACCTGAACGCGTTTGTAGCAAACATGAACGTTGACTCATCAATGAATGCACTGCTTGTCATTCACAGCACAGCACCCGATACCCTGGCAGAGCTGGATGCCTGGCAGAACAAAATGGAAGTACTGCAAGAAAATATAGTCCAGTATTTAAATGAGCAGGGGATCAGCGAATCACGGCTACGGTTCAGTATTTCCATTGGCACTGATGATCATGCAACGGACCCGGGGGCAACGCCATTTTTCTGGCTTGAAATTGTACCTTTAAATTAAAATATTGCTGCAGATCAATGTACCAAAAAAAACTTTAGGTATTATAGATTACGCCTGAAGGGGGAAAATCGAAGGAGATTTTCTCCATAAAAAATCTTTTGCGTCCAGGGGGAGATACAAAGGCCAGATAAAATGAGACAGGCAATAACAATAATATTAAACCGGTCCCTTGTGACCGGTTTTTTGTTTCTTTAGATTGGAGACCGTCACAAAAAGTATAAAAGCCTTGAACCACAAAGGCACAAAGACACAAAGACACAAAGGAAAAGAAAAGCTCTTCTTTATGGTTCTCCTTCTTTTCTGGGCCTTCGCGGGAATGACAGCGGTGGTATCGGTATGGGTTTTAACGCTTCCTAAGAGGCTGTAAGTGAATAGACTGCCTGCAACTGCTCCTGAGTTATCCATGCAGTAGAGCGGTTGCGATAAATTGGTTTAAAAAAATCCTGCTTTTTCGTCAAATAACCCCGCTACTTGCGGCCTTAAGGGTATTATCCTCAGAATCAGAAATTTTTATCCTCAATTTCGCTACGGGCACTATTCTCGGACAGCCTCCTGGTGCTTAAATTTATTTAGCGTGTTTTTTTGTAAAGCATTCAGGGTATTTAATCTGCAATAAGCTGACTATTTTTTGCCTTGCCAATTGATTTTCCTTTTTGGGCAATCGGTCTTCCATTGTTACCTCAGGGTTATTCTTGCAATAATCTATTTTAGCGTCTTTAATGGTTTGATTGATATAGTCACCCAAGTTTCCCTCTGGAGTTAATTCTCCAATATTGGAGATAACATTGATAAGCCGATTTTCTGTCACATAATTCGAAAAACCAGAGAAGGAATTGGCGTCTGTTTTTTTATCTGATTGAACGTTCTTGCCTAGTCGAGGTCCTTTTTTTTCTATTTCGAGGTATTGCTTCGCTCTCTTTTTCAATAAAAAAGGTTCACCATCTGAATCACAAGGCTGGATGACAACGCCTTCAATACAGTCATGCACAGTCGGCTCTGCTGAAGCTGTTGCAGCTTGTGATGACGGGGTTTTTGTGTTCATTCGGGCGCGGGTAACCAAGTTTTCCGGATTAAATGCCAAAGCCTCCTCAAAGGACACATTATCAGCTAGCACGGGCACAGGTTTTAAATGGGTAAACTGCATGTCTGCCATGAAGCCACGAAACTGATGGTATGTTTCTGGCTTACCATCTTTCTCAATGATGAAGGGGGCAAATTGTTTTTTATCGCCATAAGCTATCCGATTATTGATGCCAAGACCATATAACTCTCCTCTTACTGTGAGTGACTGACATTTCATTGTTCCTAGTGCATTCTGTATTTTTTTGAAGTCTTCCTGGTATATTTTTAATTCCTCAGGGGCGCCAAAGAAAGGTTTTTCTGCCTGAATCTCCCGATTTCTTGAGAAATAGCGAAACTGCTTCGGTGCACGTTCGATTATAACGCTGAAATTAGCACCGTCGATTTTTTCTGTGACCGCATAAAGGGCATCTTTCAACTTGGGTTCATGCCTAAACCTTCTATCGATGTACCGCTTGTTACTCCACGTTTCTATGGACTTAAAAGGTATAAACTCCATTTTTATCTCTCTTTTTTCCAGCCCCCTGGCATTGATGTCGAGGTCTTCAGGAAAGCGGCTGGCCTCATTTGCTGCCGAAGAACCGGGACCGATAGGGGATGGTACAACCGGTTTTACTGAAAGACCGGAAAACTGACCTTCAAGCCCTGCCAGGGACGCAGCTGCGCCATCCTCATCGGTGGATAATGGCGGTATTGACACAGAATTTGTTGGCAGTGTTGATGTTGCGTAATGCTCCACAGATTGTCTCCTGTAATTGATGACCTGTTATTATTAATGAAATTCAACACCTGAAATATTTTAGCAGGTAGTTGACAATCAGCCACCAAGAGATAATGAATTCTTGAGTCTCATCCGGTATTCTGAACTGAATTTAAAGTCAGTAATCTCAGGGAACCGAATGGCAGAATCGGTTAGCAAAAAGAGCCATCAGCCGGATAAGAGCCATCAGCCCATGAAAGGGCAGTCTGAAGAGCCTGAACAACGAAAGCGATCAACCCGCAGTGAAACAGTGACAGCAACGCTCTCATCACGAGTGCGTGAGGGGATCATGTTTGGCTGGCTGGTACTGGCCGCTTTTCTGGCGCTGGCACTGGGCAGTTATGATAAGTTCGATCCCGGCTGGTCTCATGTTGGCCCGGCCAAGGCTATTGCCAACAGTGCGGGCAGAATCGGGGCGTGGTCTGCGGATTTGCTGTTAAACCTTTTCGGGTTTCTGGCCTGGATGGTGCCGGTTGTTCTGGTGATCAAGGCGATCAGGGTCTTTCGCTATCGACATGAACCTGATAAACGGAATGTCTGGTTATGGTTGATTCGCAGTATGGGATTTATTCTGACCATTGCTTCAGGGGCTGCCCTGGCTGCCCTTCACTATCATGGTTTGCATGCGCAGATCCCTTCGTCCAGCGGCGGTATTGCAGGCGAGCTGCTTATTCAGCTGTTCTTGCCAGCCTTTAATGTCACCGGCAGCACCCTGCTGTTGATGGCGTTGTTTCTCCTCGGCGTGACGCTTTATACCGATCTTTCCTGGTTCCGTCTGATGGACAGAGTCGGTTTTTGGAGCTTGCGCTTTGCCGCTTACGGCAAAAAAAAGCTGATTGCGCTTTATTTAGCGCTGCAAGAAAAGTTGGCAGCCAGAAGGCAGAGTCAGTCCGGGCAAAGCGATCAGTTCAAAAAGCGGGAGCCTGCATTAAAGCTGCAGGAAGACTCCCTGCCACCGCTGGTTGAGAAGAGGGCCGATAAACCAGGGCCGGTTATTGCCACTACTGCAAGGGATAAAACACCTCCTCTGGTGGAGCATATCCCGCTGGGTAGTTTACCTACGGCCTCATTGCTTGATGAAGCCCGCCCCTCCGGCAAGGCCATGAGTCCTGAGTCGCTGGATGCCATGTCCCGGTTACTGGAACTGAAGTTAAAAGACTTCAGTGTCGATGTGGAAGTGGTCGCCGTCCATCCCGGACCGGTCATAACCCGTTTTGAGATTCAACCGGCTCCTGGTACCAAGGCCAGTAAAATTACCAATCTGGCCAGTGATCTGGCTCGCTCTCTGGCGGTGGTCAGTGTTCGGGTGGTGGAAGTGATTCCCGGAAAGTCGGTGATGGGGATTGAGATTCCCAATGATGACCGTGAAACGGTTTTCTACAGTGAAATCATTTCATCCGGGGCGTTTGGTAACGCGCAGTCGCCAGTCAGCCTTGCCCTGGGGCATGATATTTCCGGTCAGCCAGTGATTGTTGATCTGGCTAAAATGCCGCACCTTCTGGTTGCCGGTACTACGGGTTCCGGCAAGTCGGTCGGTATCAATGCCATGATCTTGTCCATGTTGTTCAAGTCCAGCCCGGAAGATGTCCGGTTGATCATGATTGACCCGAAAATGCTCGAGTTGTCTATCTATGATGGCATTCCCCATCTGCTGGCACCGGTGGTAACGGACATGAAAGAGGCGGCCAATGCCCTGCGCTGGTGTGTTGCAGAAATGGAGCGTCGTTACAAGCTAATGGCCCATCTGGGTGTTCGAAACATTGCTGGTTATAACCGCAAGGTGAAAGAGGCCCTGGATCAGGGTGAGCCCCACAGGGATCCCTTCTATCAGCCCGTGTCAGCAGAAGATGTGGCGCCAGAGTTAGGTACGTTGCCCTTTATTGTCGTGGTGGTTGATGAATTTGCCGACATGATGATGATTGTGGGCAAAAAGGTTGAAGAACTGATTGCCCGTATTGCCCAAAAGGCCCGGGCGGCCGGTATTCATCTGATTCTGGCCACACAACGGCCATCGGTGGATGTTATTACCGGTCTGATCAAGGCCAACGTGCCCACGCGCATCAGTTTTCAGGTGTCCAGTAAGATTGACTCGCGAACCATTATCGACCAGGGCGGCGCTGAGCAGTTGCTTGGCCATGGGGACATGCTTTATCTACCCCCGGGCACCAGCGTTCCGGTGCGTATTCATGGGGCTTTCGTTGCTGATGATGAAGTGCATCGGGTGGTTGCCGACTGGCAGCGACGGGGAACGCCGGATTTTGTTGATGAGATTCTCAATGGTGTGAGCGACAGCTCTGAAGGCAGCGCATTTTCCGGTGGGCTGGATGACAGTGAGCAGGATCCTCTTTATGATGAGGCCGTGGCTTTTGTTACCGAGTCCCGCCGGGCGTCGATCTCTTCGGTGCAACGACAGCTGAAAATAGGTTATAACCGTGCAGCCCGAATGATTGAAGCGATGGAGGCAGCAGGTGTTGTCAGCCCGGCATTGAATAACGGCAACCGGGAAGTCATTGCGCCACCACCGATCAAGCATTAGTTAGCCGCACAAGATCCTGTATATGTTCAAGAAAGCGCGATTATTTGTTGTTTTATCACTGGTTTTTTCTGTCAGTATCCCGGTTTGGTCTACCGCGCAGAAACCGGCGCATACATCCCAGTTCACCCGGGCTGAAAGCAGCACGCCCGCCAGTATCAAACATGATAAGCAAGCCGCTCAGGCCCTGGCTAACAAGCTGCAGGCCATGAATACCGTCAGTGCCAATTTCTCCCAAAATACCCTTGATAAAAGCGGTCAACCCAAGGTCGAGAAAGGGAGTATGCAACTTAAAAGGCCAAATCAGTTCCGCTGGAATATCACTTCACCGTTTAACCAGGAGATCATTGCCAACAGTGGCAAACTCTGGATACTCGACCCTGATTTTAAGCAGGTAGTGATAAAAAAGCAGGACAATCAGTCAGGACCTGCGGCCATACAGCTGCTCAGTGGTGATGCCAGTGAGTTTCTCACAGAGTATACGGTGACTCGTATGAACTATGGTCCTGAGGTGGTTTACACCCTGAGACCTCTCAAAGCGTCGGATCTTTTTGAAATGTTGGAAATCCATTTTTCCAGAGATCAGATTTCGGCCATCAGTATGGTCGACGCGCTCGGCGGCAAGCGGCGAATTGACTTTACCCGGGTGAATCTCAATCAACCGCTAGACAATAAACTGTTTGAACCGGACCTGAAGAAATTAGAAAAGGCCGGTTTTGATGTTATTGATGAGAGCAGGGTATGACCTCACTCTTTGATGCCCCTTTTTGTGCTCGCTATGAACCTCTGGCGGCAAGGATGCGCCCTGCAGTCCTCGATGAATATCTGGGCCAGGAACATATTCTTGCCAGAGGCAAGCCCCTGCGCGAAGCACTGGAACAGGGTATGCTTCATTCCATGATTTTCTGGGGTCCGCCGGGCGTTGGCAAGACGACGCTGGCAAGACTGATTGCAACGAAAACCAACGCTTATTTTGCAACTCTGTCGGCCGTGCTTTGCGGAGTTAAAGAAATACGGGAAGCGGTAGCAAGGGCAAAGGATGAACAGCGCTTTCAGCAACGGAAAACCGTACTGTTTGTCGATGAAGTTCATCGGTTTAACAAGTCTCAACAGGATGCATTCCTGCCACACATAGAAGATGGCACCGTTATATTTATCGGGGCCACCACTGAAAATCCTTCCTTTGAACTGAATAATGCCTTGCTCTCCAGGGCCAGGGTCTATGTGCTCAAGGCACTGGATGCTGAGGCGATCGGCCAACTGGTTGACCGGGCTTTAATTAAAGAAGAAAGAGGACTGGGCGGTAAGGGAATCCGGCTGGAGAAGAGTGCCAGGGATATTCTGATTCGCTATGCTGACGGCGACGGCCGCAAGGCGCTCAACACTCTGGAAGTGGCATCGGATCTGGCTGAGAACGGTGTTATCACCTGTGAGGCGGTTCAGGCCATTCTTGCCGATACAGGGCGCCGTTTCGATAAAGGCGGTGATGCATTTTACGATACCATTTCAGCCTTTCATAAGTCTGTTCGTGGTTCCAATCCGGATGCGGCACTGTACTGGGCGGCTCGAATTGTCGATGGGGGAGGGGACCCTCTTTACGTGATTCGTCGGCTGGTGGCGATTGCCAGTGAGGATATTGGCAATGCAGACCCAAGAGCGCTGGAAATCGCCATTAATGCCTGGCAGGCATTTGAGCGGTTAGGGGCTCCGGAAGGACTTTTGGCCATGGCCCATGCAACGGTCTATTGCGCCTGCGCCCCAAAAAGTAATGCGGTTTATAAAGCCTGGAAAGCGGCATTGAACGATGTGAAAAGTAATCCATCCTCTGAGGTGCCTCATCATCTGCGCAATGCACCGACCCAATTAATGGGGAGTCTTGGTTATGGTGATGGCTATCGCTATGCTCATGATGAACCCAATGCCTATGCTGCAGGGGAGCGTTACTTTCCCCAAGAGATGGACGTTCCGAACTATTATCAGCCGAATGATCGCGGGCTGGAGATTAAGATCAAGGAAAAACTTGCCTGGCTCAGACGTCTTGATGAAGAGAGTGCTAAAAATAGTTAGTTTTTATATTATCCAATCATATATTGTATAATACAATGCACAAAAAACAACTTTTTTGTTTATCAAGCTAAACCTGAATATTGCGTAAAACTTTGTCGCTCCAATTGATTTTCAACCCACTTTTATGGTTTCTGGTAGATCTCTAATTTTTGCTGTGCTGGATGATCAGATTATGAGGTGTATCTAACATCCATTGCTGATCTTATTGAAGCTTTTAATACCTGATTAAATGGTTGCGTAGGTTGATCCGTAATAAAATTGTCTTTAACAACCTTTACTAATTTTAGTTAATCTCAAACTCTGGAACTGTTGCTGGCCTTCTTTAATTATCTCAACAAGTTCATCAACTGAATGACCATCAAAAACATTGGCATCTGGTATGATTGCCGGTGACATGCCTTCGGTCATCAACAATCCATTAACTAACAGACAACCAAACGACCTTGCATTACCATCTTCAAATGGGTGAGTAACCTGAATATTTCGACATACTTCAGCTATTGAGGTTATAACGTGCTGCCGTAATACCGCTTCCGATTTTACGGTATTTTTAATATCGCAAATTTGTTTGTTGTATTTATTGCAATAGATTTTTATATTTTTCCTGTTTGAAGGTATGCTGTGATATATACGCGCTATGTTGATACATTTACCTATTTCGTAGTACTCAAAATGTGGGGAATCAATCTCTCCGGGAATTTCATTATCAGTATCATCATACATGGGCTTATAGTTAGTAATTTTAATACCATCTTTGTCGTTCACTAACTCTACTATTTCCCTGAAGCCATTACTGGTACAGTTTGCAAGCCCGGTTTCGTTGAAATAGAGATTTACTGAACCATATACGTTGTCACCATTGGGTATAGGCCCGCCTTTTTTACTACAAACATCCTGAATAGAAAGGTCATGAATTTTTGTTATTTTTTCTGAATTCAAAACGCCATCTGCAAAAATATTTTTTAATTCAACAAACACAGTTAACATAGCTCTTGTATAGCCTGGCTCATTTTCATAAGCAAAAAAAACACGTTCAGACTGCCAATCCTTTTTATCAATAAATAATCTGTAAAGCTCTCTGACAGGAAAACCTGAAGTCAGTTCATTGGCATCAAACTGTGCTTGAAGAGTCGATGCCAGTTTATTAACAGCTCGTAAGTAATCAGGTGCAAGTACCATAGAATCATTTCTAAGACTCATAGCCACTCTTTCATTTAACCTGTCTCCGGGGAGTCCTGTTGAATCTCTGGTCGAAAATATCAGGTTGATGGGAGTAGAGTTTGGCGGTATTGATACTGATTTTGAAAAAATGGATTTTCCTGCGCTTCTTCCAGAGCCAGTCTTCTCATCTGAGCTTGCAACAAGTCCCATGTGACTTACATCGGTTGTAACTATCATAAAACCTTTCCGAAAACCAGTTTTTTAAAGGTAGTAGACACAATCAGGTCAGTCTGAGTCCAGATTTGGAAAAAAGTTCCATCTAAATTGAGTTTTTAGCTTGGCTGAGGTTTTAAAATAATCAGTACTCTTTGCTTGTTAAAATTTTTATCTTTCAACTGTCTGTATCTTTCATCTTAAAGGAAGCACAGATGCAATACCCACACTTGTTGAACTATCTCGCTGTAGCAGGCGGAGGAGCCCTTGGGGCATTGGCGCGTTCACTGGTTTATGAGTGGTATGCCAAATCCGGGCATGATCAGTGGTTCCCACTGCCAACATTAACGGTGAACATTATCGGTTCGTTTCTTCTCGGGATTGGCTGGTACTGTCTGGTAGAGAACAGTCTGCTTCCTCCAATATGGAAAGATTTTGCCACCGTAGGTTTGCTGGGCGCATTAACCACCTTTTCTACTTTCTCACTGGATATCTTCCGGCTTGTTCAATCGGACCGCCTGGTTGAGGCAATTGTCTATATGCTGGCCAGTGTTATTCTGTCTCTGGTTGGCACCTGGTTGGGATATCAGGGCATCCGGGCGATCCTGAACGGTTAACCGTTCTCATATCATCTTTATCGAATGTCTCAGGGGCATGGTGTATGATCAACGGGTCATCCGTAACGAGGATAGTAAACTCTTGAATCCTCTGGCCCGGATAAGGAAAAACATTGTCTAATCAGTCAATTTGGTAGGAATATGCTAGACCCCAAGATCGTTCGCAGCGCCCCTGAAACTGTGGCAGCACAGCTGTTGAAGAAACACTACCAACTGGATGTTGAGCGTCTGGTTTCGCTGGAAGAGCGTCGCAAGTCGCTTCAGGTTAAAACTGAGCAGCTGCAGAGCGAACGGAAGTCGGGTTCCAGAGAATTTGGCCAGATCAAAGCCCGGGGCGGTGATGTTTCGGTGCTGAAAGCACGCATGGATCAGGTCAATGCCGAACTCAGGGAACATGAGCAAACCCTGGCCGAATTGCAGGAAGAATTAAATAATCTGCTATTGGAAGTGCCTAATCTGCCGGACGACTCTGTACCGGAAGGTAAAGATGAGAACGACAATGTCCTGGTCCGTACCTGGGGTGAGCCCCGGAAGTTTGCCTTTGATGTCAGGGATCACGTTGATCTGGGTGAAGCGCTTGGCCTGGATTTTGAAGCAGCTGCCCATATTTCCGGCTCCCGATTTGTCATGCTGCGGGGCAAAATTGCCCGCCTGCACCGGGCATTGGCTCAGTTTATGCTTGATGTTCAGACCACTGAGCACGGCTACGAAGAAGTCAACACTCCGCTGCTGGTCCATGATAAAGCGCTATATGGCACCGGCCAGCTGCCAAAATTTGGTGCGGACCTGTTCAAGACGGCCTGTGATGATGACACCGGTTCTGACCAGAAGCAGTTTTTCCTGATTCCCACGGCAGAAGTTACCCTGACCAATCTGGTGCGTGAACAGATTGTTGAGGCTGAGCAGCTGCCTATTCGCCTGACTGCTCATACTGCCTGTTTTCGCAGCGAAGCGGGCAGTTATGGTCGTGATACCCGTGGCCTGATCCGTCAACACCAGTTCGAAAAGGTCGAGATGGTACAAATCGTCCACCCTGACAAATCCGGCGATGCCCTGGAAGAGATGACTGGGCATGCCGAAGCCATTCTTCAGAAGCTGGGGTTGCCATATCGCGTGGTGGCACTATGCGGTGGTGATATGGGCTTTGGGGCCGCCAAGACCTATGATCTTGAAGTCTGGCTGCCAGCTCAGAATCAGTACCGGGAAATTTCTTCCGTTAGCAATTGCGTGGATTTCCAGGCACGGCGTATGAAGGCGCGTTTCCGCAATGAATCAGGCAAACCGGAGCTGGTCCATACTCTAAATGGTTCCGGCCTTGCCGTGGGTCGTACTTTGGTGGCGGTACTGGAAAACTACCAGGATAGAGATGGGCGTATCCATATCCCCGAAGTGCTTCAGAGCTATATGGGAGGGATCAGTATTCTCTCAACAGAGTGAATACTTTATCGAAGGCGGGGCCGCTGGGCGTGAAAATATTTTGCGTCACCCTCAGGGATGAAAAATGGTTAAGCAAAATATTTTCCACGACAAAGAAGAGCTTTTCCTTTGTGGCCTTTGTGCCTTTATACCTGAATCCGTAACTTCAGAAGACGTTGAAACCTTCGGAAGCCGGTCG
>NZ_JAHHPO010000329.1 GCF_024606365.1 Endozoicomonas sp. ONNA2 | reverse complement strand
ATAGCGCCCGTAGCGAGGATGGCAGAAAATTGAGGATAAAAAGTCGGAAATTTTTTCAAATATAAGTTCCGCGACAAACAGTAGGGTACGCTAACCGATCTGTAAAGTTGGGCTGGAGCATTTCACTATTCCCGGACAGCCTCCTGGCGTCACTGTCGTTTCTGAAGACTGCGCCGGGAAGTCCCGGCGCGTTATTTAAAACGGGAAGTCTTCAAGTCGTTACCGGATGTGCCTTGTTCAGGTATTCCCGCTGAAGAATATACATTCTCAATGCATCACAGTACTGGCCATTAGTGAAATATTCCTGAATCATTCGCCCTTCTTCAATAAAGCCCGTTTGTTGATAAAGGTGAATGGCCTTCTCATTGTCAACGGCCACAACCAGATACACTTTGTTCAGATTAAGTATGGTAAAGGCGTAGTCCAGGGCTGATTTGATCAATGCACGGGCATGACTTTTACCCTGATGCCCGGGTGCAATAATGATCTGGAATTCTGCCTTGCGATGCACGTAGTCAATTTCGATCAGCTCTACCAGGCCGATAGATTCTGCTTCGTTATTTTCAGTAGCCGTATGCTCGGCAACAAAACGGCGTTCAGTATTGTCATGGATATGCTTGCCATAAAGGTCTTCCAGTTCATCGAAAGACTCATAAGGCTCTTCAAACCAGTAGGACATAATACTGCGGTTATTGTTAAGAGAGTGCACAAACCGCAGGTCTTTCTTTTCCAGTGCTCTCAGTCGGATAGTGCTTTTCATCCGGTAATCTCGTCAGTCAGAGTGACTCTGTAGATCAATAAAACTTCTACAACATGATCCGTATATTTGGGTGCAGAAGTCTGGGTATTCTACGTGAATGCAGGGGTAAGAGGCTATCGGGTTTTGCCAAAAGCAGAACCAGGCCTGAATAAACTATTTGCTCTGAATTGTTCTGATTTTAAGCTATTGTGTCAGATAATTGTTCTGCTTTTGTAAGCCAGGTTATACAATTCTTCCGAACCGCCTGCTGTTCTGACCGGGCAACCGGCCGACACCGATCATCCACCCGAGGTGACCCCCATGCAAATACTTATGAGTCTGGTGGGTATTGTCAGCCTTCTGGCACTGGCCTTTTTATTGTCTGATAACCGACAAGCGATCAACCTGCGAACGGTTGGTGGGGCTTTTGCTATTTAGGCCGGTTTGGGTGCTTTGGTTCTTTACGTTCCCCTGGGGCAGGAAATTCTCGGTAGTGTTTCTAACGGGGTCAGTAATGTTATCAGCTATGCCAACCAGGGTATTGGTTTCCTGTTTGGTGACCTGGCTAACTTCAAGGTTGGCTTTATTTTTGCCATCAACGTACTGCCGATCATCATTTTCTTCTCCTCTCTGGTTGCGGTTCTTTACTATCTGGGCATTATGCAGAAGGTCGTTGCCTTTCTCGGTGGTGCATTGCAGAAATTATTGGGTACCAGTCGTACAGAGTCGCTGTCGGCAACGGCCAACATCTTCGTAGGACAGACTGAAGCTCCGCTGGTGGTAAGGCCTTATATTAATCGTATGACCAATTCTGAGCTGTTTGCTGTCATGGTAGGTGGTCTGGCTTCTGTGGCCGGCTCGGTACTGGCGGGCTATGCAGGCATGGGTGTTGAGCTGAAGTACCTGATTGCAGCCAGCTTTATGGCGGCACCGGGTGGTCTGCTGATGGCCAAGATGATCAAGCCGGAAATCGACATTCCCGATGATGCCGATCGGGCCGATGAAGACGGTGACAACGAACAGCCGGCTAACGTGATTGATGCCGCCGCCTCTGGTGCTGCATCCGGTTTGAAGCTGGCTGCCAACGTTGGTGCCATGCTACTGGCTTTTATCGCCCTGATTGCCATGGTCAACGGTATTATGGGCTGGATTGGCGGCTTATTTGATTACCCTGAACTGAGCCTTGAGATGATTCTGGGTTTCCTGTTCAGTCCATTGGCATTTCTGATTGGCGTGCCAATGAATGAAATCCTGACTGCGGGCAGTTTCATTGGTCAAAAGCTGGTGGTGAACGAATTCGTTGCGTACATGGATTTTGTCAATTACCTGAATCCTGAAGCGGCCGCTGCGGCCGGTGTTGAAGTGCTGTCCCAACGGACTCAGACCATCATCACCTTTGCGCTGTGTGGTTTTGCCAACCTGTCTTCCGTTGCCATTCTCCTGGGTGGTCTGGGCGTTATGGCACCAAACCGTCGTCAGGATATTGCCCGTATGGGTATCAAGGCGGTAGCTGCCGGTACGCTGTCCAATCTGATGAGTGCCACCATCGCTGGCCTGATGCTGGCCCTGTAATGCTCTTTGTTCAGGCCATGGCTTAATAACCCTGGCCTGCTTTTCCGGATTTTTCCTTCCCATATTTTTCCTTTATCAGCTGAACCTAACGCTTTTAAAGAAATGGTCGAATGACATTAGAGAAATAATTATATGTCGGGGTATTTGTGTTTTGCAGGCATGGATATCTGACCCTTTTGTGAGTGTACAAGAATGAACCTGACAACAAGGATTTTATGCTCCCGTAAAGACAAGAAGTTTTCGCAGCAGGCCCTGGCGGATTTGATTGGTGTGTCCAGAAGTGCGCTGGCCCAATGGGAAACCAGTATGAGCAGTCCCAGCCTTGAAAACCTGCGTAAAATGGCAGAGATTCTTGAAGTGTCTTTCGAGTGGCTGGCCACCGGGCGCGGGAATCAGCACCTGGCTAACTCGGATGAGATAATCAGTGACTCGGAAGTGGACGGCGAGATTATTGGTCAGTTGCATCGAATGAATCTTATGAAGAAAAGAGCCATTCTTAATGTGATGAGAGCGATGGCATAGGGCAACAAATGCCCTTGGCGCGTGAAAATATTTTGCGCCACCCTCAGGGATGAAAAATGGTTGAGCAAAA
>NZ_JAHHPO010000028.1 GCF_024606365.1 Endozoicomonas sp. ONNA2 | reverse complement strand
AAAAGCCGATCTCGACAAGTAGGGGGAGTCTGCCCCCTGTTTGGACGCTTACTCTAAAATGGTATTACCCTCTATAATTTCCGTTTAATTCTAAAAAGAGATCTAAACGAATAATATAATAATTAGACGAACGAACAACTATATGCTTAGGTACTCGCCGAATAACGTCAAGTACATCCCTCCATTCAGGATTAAGTCAGCTAACTCTAAACTGAACTCGTACCATTGGACAATGGCAAGAAGAGACGGTGAAATACTTTCTGAACCATTTCAGATTGTAATTCATAAGTAGCTGGCCATATGGAATCGAATATTTTTGGCTACTTGTGCTGTCAGAAATATATGATTTCTATGGTTAGTTACTTATTTTAAAGGTTGCTTCTTGAGCTGCTGTTAACGTCGGAACGACCTGCATGCTACCGTGCATGCCAACCCTGTCCGCCCGTTATCGAAAAGCAGTCACTTTTTGCTTACAGCTATTTCATTGCAACACACGTTGCAAACCAGAAGTTACTTATTACCCGCCAGGCTGCCTTTATGAACCTTGCAACCCACTGCTCAGTCTACTTATTGGAACAGGATATAGGCACTGCCGACACTATTCGCAGCCTGTGCAATGAAAAATCCATGGAACTTATCTGCTTCAGCTCACATTTTGAACTGTTAAATGCACTTAAGGCCGATCAACCATCCTGCATCATTGCCGCCAATGACCAGCCTGATGGCCAGGCTTTGAATCTGATGCAGGATCTGGCCAGTGGCAACCATCAAGTCCCGGTTATCATCCTTGGTCATCATAATGATGTATCCAGTGCAGTTGCGGCCATTAAGGCGGGCGCTGTCGATTACATTGAGAAACCCACCATCTACGGCCGACTGGCAGAACAACTGAACCAGGTGGTGAAACAGTCAATCCAATAAGCTTAAGCACATAAAAGTCTATGTGCTTACAAGCTAATATTGGGCTAGCCACTCTTTTTGAAAAGAGTCTTGTTTTGAAAATAGTCTTGTTTTAAACCTGAATCCGTAAGGTTTTGATTGCACCGGAAGAATTTTACCAATTTAAT
>NZ_JAHHPO010000328.1 GCF_024606365.1 Endozoicomonas sp. ONNA2 | reverse complement strand
GTCGTTTAAATTAGCCTTGATTGGAACGATCGTAAGACCGATTCTATCGCCCTGGGTTTTGTAGTCAGTCATCCTGTGAATCTTTCTTTTGCAGCAGTTTTTTTACTTCCCGGTCAAAATCCGACTCTATGCGCTGCTGCTTGTTGAACTTGTTGTACTCGGTAATCGCTTTTTGTTCAGCTCGTTTTCTGCTGATCGTGCCATGCCCCTCCAAAATCTGATACTCGTTGAATGCCAGAAATTTGTTAACACTTTCCGCAAAGCTGCTCATGGTAAACGTGTTGCGTCGTTCAATAATGCCCTCAATGTAGTCAAAAAATGCTGAGACGGCTCGCTCCAGTTTTTTAATATCCACTTCACTCAAGTAGTTTTTTGCCACCGTGGCGTCGGATTTCAGCACTCGGCCAGCAGGGGCATTCTTGTAGGTGCTCATGCCCATCAGCGGCTTATTGGCATCTGCGTTAAGGGAGATGATTTCTGCTGCTGTGTGACCGGTAATGGCATAATGGAACTTGTCCTGCACATGGGCATAGAACAGGCGAGTGGTTTCCGATCTGGGGTCGTAATCAGTGCTGCACTCGGCAAAAATATCGGTAATTTGCTGGTAGATACGTCGCTCGCTGGCACGGATGGAACGCACCCGCTCCAGCAGCTCACGAAAGTAGTCCTTGCCAAAATAGCGCCCATTTTTCAGCCGATCATCATCCATGGCAAAGCCTTTGATAATGTACTCCTTGAGCCGTTGGGTAGCCCAGATGCGGAACTGGGTAGCCTGTGTTGAGTTTACCCGGTAGCCGACCGAGATTACGGCATCAAGGTTGTAATATTTGACTTGTTGGGTCTGGGTAAGGCCAGCCACAGCACCGTGTTCAGTGGTATTTTCCAAAATGGAAACAACCAGTTTCTCCTGCAACTCATTACTTTCAAAAATGTTTTTCAGATGCTTCGAAATAGCCGGTACACCTACGCCAAATAGCTCAGCCATGCGCTTCTGTGTCAGCCAAATAGTCTCATTGCTGAGCAACACTTCCACCCTGATATCCCCACTGGGATCGGTGTAGAGCAGAAACTCCGTGGTCTGGTCTTGCAGGTTTAGGTCAGGCATGGAGACTCCTTGTGATTATGTTGGTGATCTTCTTGCTCATACTGAACCTCAGTTGCCACTGGTTTGGGGAAATTTAGCAGCAAATCACGGTAATATTCATATTGTTGCTGTCGGAGTTTGATTTCACGGGGTAAGCCTTCACTGATGGAGCTGGTTAAGGTGTCGAATTTATCCAGGATGGCGACGATGCGCTCCTGTTCTTCAAGCGGAGGAACCGGAATGCAGACCTTCGAGAAGCCATTAATTAATAGTGTTTTGACTTTTGCCCTTACCACGTATTTTGCCTTGCCGACAATAAAGTTGGTGGTTTGCATGCAATAGGCGACAAATTTTGGATTCATCGAATGCCGGAAGGCATAGCAATGGTCGTGTATCGCTACTTTATCGTTACCCAGCCAGGCAACGGCTTTACCAACATCTTCTACTGTTTCACCCACATCAGTGATAACAACATCATTTGGTTCGGCGTAACGTAAAGATGCTGCCATTTCAGCACGAACCTGTGATCGGGCATGATTCGCTGAAACGCCGTATTCTGTATAAATTTCGCCATAGTGGATTACGTCTATTCCCTCATCGACATAATCTGCTTTGGTAAAGCGTTTGCCGCGAATAAAATCACCAATCTCTCCGAGAGGTTTCCATTCCACTTCACTGTTTTTAAAACTTAATAATTCATCACGATAATGCTTGAATTGTCTCTTACGTGCGCTAAGCTCGGTGGTAAGCTCGGTGGTAAGCTCGGTGGTTAACGAGGTAAATGTGTCTAAAATCCGGACGATTTCAGCCTGAATCTCCAGCGATTTTTTTGGGTTTTCTGGACAGGGGATTGGCGCTGTTATTTTTGAAAGATCACCACTCGAAACTCTGCGCACCTTTGCACCTGTAATATATTTTCTTTTCTGCTCCTGAAAGGCAGCCGTTTGAAAATAGTAAGCAAGGTATTTAACATTTTGGTTGTGCCTGAATAGCATCATGTCGCCAGAGATTGCTGTTTCCTCTTCTCCAAGCCATGCCAGCGGTTTAACGACATCTTCATCATTCTCTGAAGTTGTGGCTAATAAGAGGTCATTCTTCTTGGCTTTTTTTAACTTTTTCGCCAGTTCGTCTGACACGAATGTAAATGTTTTCTCAGTAGATAAATTGTATTTTGTGTAGATTTGACCGTAATGTATCGCCGGAAAACCCGTTTCCACAAAATCTTTCTTTTGCATTCCGTTGCCGCGAATAAACTCGCCAAGTGTTCCGAGAGTTTTAAGTTCAACATCAACTCCCTGAAATAGCTTTTCTAAAAGTGTCAGCTCACTCATGCCCGGCGCTCCACACCTTCAATCTCGGCCACAATCGCATCAATATCCAACCGGAGTTGTGCAACTTTCTCAACGGTAATTTTCAGTTCATCATTCAGCTGAACAATATCCACCACATCACGGGTATCTTCGGGTTCCACATAGCTACTGACGGAAAGGTTGTAGTCATTAGCCGCAATGCTTTCAAAAGACTCAGTTTTGGCAAGGTGCGCAATATCTTCCTTGCTGTCGAATACTTTTAAAATCTGTTCGATATGCTCGTCAGTCAGCAGGTTGTTATTGGTGCCTTTGTTAAACAGCCCACTGGCATCAATAAACTGGGTATCGGTTTTGGTCTTGTGTTTGGATAGCACCAGAATATTCACGGCGATGGTGGTACCAAAAAACAGGTTGGGTGCCAGGGCGATCACCGTTTCCACATAGTTGTTATCCACCAGATATTGACGGATTTTCTTTTCAGCACCGCTACGGTAAAAAATACCGGGAAAGCAGACAATCGCCGCCCGGCCTTTGGCCGACAGGTAATTAAGGGTGTGCATCACAAAGGCAAAATCCGCTTTTGATTTGGGTGCAAGAACCCCCGCAGGTGCAAAGCGATCATCGTTAATCTGGGTCGGGTCATCGTTGCCAATCCACTTCACGGAATAGGGCGGGTTGGAGACAATGGCATCAAAAGGTTTGTCATCGCCAAAGTGCGGGTCAGTCAGGGTATTGCCCAGCTGCATATTGAACTTGTCGTAATTGATGTTGTGCAAAAACATATTCATACGGGCAAGGTTGTAGGTGGTGTGGTTGATCTCCTGACCAAAAAAGCCCTCTTCAATCACATGCTCGTCAAACTGCTTTTTCGCTTGCAGCAACAATGAGCCGGAACCGGCAGCCGGGTCATAGATTTTATTGATGCTGGTTTGCCCGTGCATGGCCAGCTGGGCAATCAGTTTCGACACCTGTTGCGGGGTAAAAAATTCTCCACCGGATTTACCCGCATTAGCGGCATAATTGGAAATCAGAAACTCGTAGGCATCCCCGAACAGGTCGATATCGCTGCTGTGGAAATCACCAAAATCCAAACCAGCCACACCCTTAAGCACCGCTGCTAAACGACGGTTTTTGTCAGTAACGGTATTACCCAAACGGTTGCTGGTGGTATCAAAATCGGCAAAGAGGCCTTTAATATCCACTTCAGAAGGGTAACCGTTGGCAGAGCTTTCAATGGCTCTGAAGATGTCAGCAAGATCGGTATTCAGGCTATCATTGGTGTTGGCATGCTTGACCACATTGGAAAACAGCTCACTGGGGTAGATAAAATACCCTTTGGTTTTAATGGCGTCATCACGGATCTCGGAGGTAATAATACCGTCATCCAATTCTGCGTAGTTGACGCTCTCATCACCGCCTTCAATGTAGCTGGCAAAGTTTTCACTGATAAAGCGATAGAACAGGGCACCGAGCACGTACTGCTTGAAATCCCAGCCATCCACTGCGCCCCGCACGTCGTTGGCAATTTGCCAAATCTGGCGATGCAATTCTTTCCTTTGCTGGGTGCTTTTCATGGCATGAATCCTGTTTTTGCGAAAGTAGCAAAAAATATTGAGACGCTACCGCCCGTAGCTTGTACCAACGTCTTTTATTGACTCAGGGGAGCAGAGGGCCAGATAGCTCAGAAGTAAATTTTGGGAAGATAGTCATTGTACGCATGTAAGGTGTTAGGCGGTAGTCGTGCATTTGCGAAGTGGAAAGAGGGAAAGTCGGTTTTTTATCTGTTGGAGCTTAACTGACATAAGGATAGTGACGGGGGGAGGAAGCTTGCTCACATACCAGGAGGCTGTCCGAGAATAGATTGCCCTACTGCGGTGGCAGCAAATTGGTCTAAAAAGTCGGAAATTTTTAGTAAAT
>NZ_JAHHPO010000327.1 GCF_024606365.1 Endozoicomonas sp. ONNA2 | reverse complement strand
TATTTGTCGTCAGCTAGAAAACAGGGTATGGATATATACCAGTCACTACTTAGAGTTGTTCAGAATTACAGTAATACGCCTTTGCCGGGTGCTGAATAGTTACAAAAAATGATAAAAAGTTGCACCTCTGACATTCCTTTGCCCGGGAAAGTGTCAGTAAGTGAAGCTGCTGATGTTTCACGGTTACCCGTGTCAGCGGCACTGTCATCCGGTATATCTGTGGAAAGAGACCCTGTGTTATAGCGGCTGATACCATCTGAAAGTACATCAAATATAATACAATTTGTATTGAGAATGACGTTTGGGAGTGGGTTTGTATACGAACTATCCGCACCAGCCTGTTGGACGGAATATCTATCAGGCTGCGGGCCGCAATGATGCATATAACCCTCACCGCCAGTCGCAAAAGTAAACATTTTAATTGCCAGTCTTGACTCATTTGATGGTATAAACCGGGAAGATTTTCTCTCGGTCATGGAGTTACCCTTGTCGTCTATACCCATACACATACTCTTATTGGACCCAATGATTGACCATGAAACCCATTCGTCTCCTTGATAATCGACTGGCTAACCAGATCGCTGCCGGTGAAGTGGTGGAGCGTCCTGCTTCAGTTGTCAAAGAGCTGCTGGAAAACAGCATTGATGCTGGTGCCCGGCGTCTGACGGTTGAAGTGGAAAATGGTGGCGTCAAACTGATTCGTATCCGTGATGATGGTCACGGCATACCTCAGGATGAGTTAGCCATGGCCCTCTCCCGCCACGCCACCAGCAAGATATCCGAACTGGAGGACCTGGAAGGTGTGGCTACCCTTGGCTTTCGTGGGGAGGCGCTTGCCTCCATCAGCTCAGTATCCAGACTTACCCTGACGTCTAATATTGCAGGGCAGGCGTCAGGTTGGCAGGCCAGGGTGGAAGGGCGCGATATGGCAGCGCAGGTTATGCCCGCACCGCACCCGGTAGGGACCACCATAGAAGTCAGGGACCTGTTCTTTAACACGCCGGCTCGTCGCAAGTTTCTGCGTACCGAAAAGACCGAGTTTTCCCACCTTGAAGAGGTGGTCAAGCGCCTGGCCCTGTCCCGCTTTGATGTGGGCTTTACCCTTCGCCACAACCAGCGCAGTGTCCATCAGCTTCGTCCTGCGGTGACTCAGGCGGAAAAAGATCGTCGGGTAGCGGCACTTTGCAGCCCCAAATTTATCGAAAATGCGGTGATTATCGATGTTGCAGCCTCGGGTCTGAAACTGTATGGCTGGGTGGGGCTGCCTACCTTCTCCAGGGCCAGCGCTGATCTGCAGTACTTCTTTGTTAATGGTCGAGTTATTCGGGATAAGCTGGTGGCTCACGCTGTTCGCCAGGCCTATCGTGACGTGCTCTACAGTGGTCGTCATCCGACATTTGTCCTCTACCTGGAATTGGAACCGGCCATGGTGGATGTCAATGTGCATCCCACCAAACATGAAGTCCGGTTTCGTGATGGCAGAACGGTCCATAATTTTCTGTTCAGTACATTGAATCGTGCCCTGGGTGAAGTTCGCCCGGAAGACCAGCTGCCGCCCGCGGTATTGACCAATCCGCCTCAACCCCGGGCATCGGGTATCGATGCCGGTGAGTTTCAGAGACAGGAAGCCATTCAGCTTGCTCCGGCCCCGATGGCATCCAGTAGCGGACACTATGCTAATGAAACCTCAAGCAGTAGTGGCAATCATGCCCAACGCCTGTCGCAAGCAACAGACCCTGGTCAGGTTAAACGACAGATAGAAGCTTATAGTCAGCTATATGCCACTACCGCAGAGCCGTTGAATGCCAATGAGGCCAGAGCGGTGGGTGAAAATGGGGTACAGGAATCCGGTGTGGCATTCCCGCCCCGGGTGCCAACTCAGCCGTTACCAGAAAACGACGCTCTGGCACCACCTTTGGGGTATGCCATTGCCCAGCTAAAAGGGATTTATATTCTCTCGGAAAATGATCAGGGAATGATTCTGGTGGATATGCATGCCGCCCATGAACGGATTACCTACGAGCGAATGAAGCAATCCTATCAGGAACAGGGGATTCGGGCACAACCATTGCTGGTGCCCAAGTCTGTTTCGGTCAGTGAGCGTGAGGCAGACTGTGCTGAAGAAAACAGTGAATACTTCTCCCGTCTGGGATTGACCCTGGAACGGATGGGGCCGGAAACGCTGCTGGTGCGTCAAATACCGGTGATGCTGCAAAATGCCGATGTTGAGAAGCTGTTGCGAGATGTATTCTCAGACTTGATGCAACACGGTACCAGCGACCGCATCGAAGCCCATATCAATGAAATAATGGCCACCATGGCCTGTCATGGATCGGTGCGGGCCAACAGAAAACTGTCCATTGAAGAGATGAACGCCCTGCTCCGGGATATGGAACAGACAGAGCGTAGTGGACAATGTAACCATGGTCGTCCAACCTGGACCATGCTGACTATGGATCAATTGGATAAGTTGTTTTTAAGAGGGCGCTAGGAGGCTGTCCGAGAATAGCGACCGTAGCGAGGATGGCAGAAAAT
>NZ_JAHHPO010000326.1 GCF_024606365.1 Endozoicomonas sp. ONNA2 | reverse complement strand
GAACAACCTTGGGTACCTGTATTACCATGGTGGCAAGAACTTTCCGGCAAATCCGGACAAAGCAGAGACCTGGTACCGGAAGGCGATTGCGCGGGGGCATGTAAAGGCCAAGTGCAACTTGACCGACCTCATGGCAACAAGGCTGCCCCCGAACTGGCAGCTCAAGATGGTCAATGCGGCAAAGAACGGCGATATCGAGACCATCAGGCAACTGCTGAACCGAGGTGCCAAGCCGGATGCAGGCCAGACTGCAGGGAATACCCCCCTGGCTTGGGCTGCAAAAAATAAGCACCTTAATGCTGCTCTGCTGCTGGCCGAAAGGGAAGAAGCTGACTTAAGTGGTCTGACCAAACTGGGTAACCTTCTGTACCAGGGTAGCGACGACTTTCCGGCAAATCTGCCAAGCGCAAAGTACTGGTACCTGAAGGCGGCCAGGCTGGGAAATGTTGTTGCCATGGCCAGCCTCGGCTACCTGTATATGCACGGTGGCGAGGACTTTCCGGCAAATCCGCACGAAGCGGAGCACTGGTCGCACAAGGCGGCCACGCTGGGAAATGTTGATGCCATGAACAATCTTGGGTACCTGTATCACCATGGTGGCAAGAACTTTCCGGCAAATCCGGACAAAGCGAAGACCTGGTACCAGAAGGCGATTGCGCGGGGGCATGTAAAGGCCAAGGGCAACTTGACCGACCTCATGGCAACAACTCCAGATGGTCAACGCGGCAAAGAACGGCGATAACATCAGGCAGCAGCTGAGCCAAGGTGCTAATCCGGATGCGGGCCAAACCGAAGGGTATTTTGCTGCACACGCATGGTGGCAAGGACATTCCGAGAGTTCAGTACCAAGCGGAGCGCTGGTTGCTTAAGGCAGCTAATCCGGGGAATTCCAATGCCATGAAAAACCTGAAGCACATGTACGAACATGGTGCCGTGGACTTTCCGGCAAATCCCCAGGAAGCGAAGAAATAGTACAACAACAACTACCAGAAGCAGAAGCAAAAGGCGGTTAATCTGAAAAATACCCGGGCCAGGGTCAACCTGGACTAACCCGGGTATTTCATAAACGTGCTCCCGATCTCGCTTGTCCTTTGCCGCTCTAAGGGAGTTT
>NZ_JAHHPO010000325.1 GCF_024606365.1 Endozoicomonas sp. ONNA2 | reverse complement strand
GTCATCACCAGCATATCGGGAATGCAACGCAGATAGGCAATATCGTAGCAACCACCATGAGTTGGGCCATCTTCCCCTACCATGCCCGCACGGTCGATGGCAAAAAGCACATCCAGCTTCTGCACAGCGACATCATGAATCAGCTGATCATAAGCACGCTGCAGGAATGTTGAGTAGATCGCAACAACCGGCTTGAGCCCTTCACAGGCCATGCCTGCAGCCAGTGTCACACAGTGCTGCTCAGCGATGGCCGCGTCAAAATAACGCTCCGGAAAGTGATCCGCAAAACGAATCAGGTCAGAGCCTTCTTTCATGGCTGGCGTAATACCCATCAACCGCTCATCTACTGCGGCCATATCATACAACCACTGCCCAAAAACGTTGGCGTATTTGGGCTTTCTGGGGGCAACCACTTTCGGATTCGCCAAGGCATGAGGTTCCAGCTTGGTGATGGCATGGAAACCAATAGGGTCCTGCTCGGCGGGATTGAACCCTTTCCCTTTCTGAGTCACCACATGCAAAAACTGAGGTCCTTCCAGGTCTCTCATGTTGTGCAAGGTGTGAATCAACATGGGCAGGTCGTGACCATCAATCGGGCCGATATAGTTGAAACCCATCTCTTCAAACAAGGTTCCGGGAATCACCATTCCCTTAACGTGTTCTTCGGTTCGTCTTGCCAGCTCCCAGGCACGGGGAATAACATTCAGAACCTTTTTACTGCCTTCACGAATGTGGTGGTAAGTCCGGCTGGCAAGTATTTTGGCCAGATAGTTGGAAAGCCCACCAACACTTCTGGAAATGGACATATCGTTATCATTAAGAATCACCAGCATATTGGCCTTGACATCAGCTGCGTGATTCATGGCTTCATAAGCCATACCCGCCGTCATGGCACCATCGCCAATCACCGCTACAGTGCGTCTTTTTTCACCCTTGGCCCGGGCGGCAATTGCCATGCCCAGCGCTGCACTGATAGAAGTACTGGAATGCCCGACACCAAAAGTATCAAACTCACTTTCCTCTCTTTTCGGGAAAGCAGCGAGGCCATCCTTTTGTCTCAGGGTTGACATTCTATCCCTGCGACCGGTCAGAATTTTATGGGGATAAGCCTGGTGTCCCACATCCCAGACCAGACGATCTTCTGGCGTATTAAACATATAGTGAAGTGCAATGGTCAGCTCCACCACACCAAGCCCGGCACCAAAATGCCCCCCTGTCTGCCCGACGGAATACAATAAAAACTCCCGCAGCTCCCGAGCCAGTTGAGGCAGCCGGGATTCATCAAGTGCGCGAAGTTGTTCCGGATTATTTACCTGGTCCAGTAAAGGAGTATCAGGCAGTGTCTTGGGTATCTCGTGAAACATGTGCTCGTAGTAACGTCTGGGATGATCCACTGGCTGGCATTGTACACCCAACCTGACAGGAATAGCATCGCACAATCTTGCAGGTGGCAAAATTCCTGATGCAAACGACAACATTAATAGCTTCTTAGAATAATGTAATCGGCAATCTGGCGAAGAAAATCAGCACCATGGTCAAATCCGGAAAGGGCACTGATCGCATTATTGTGAAGGTCTCTGGCATAGGCTTGCGCTGCCTCCAGCCCCATCAGGGAAACGTAAGTTGGTTTGCCCAGAGCCATGTCCGCTCCCTGAAGTTTGCCAAGCGTCTGCGTATCGGCAATAACGTCCAGGATATCGTCCCGGACCTGAAAGGCAAGACCAATGGCTCTTGCATAGTGATCCAGTGACTGCAACTCCTCAGCCTGCAATAGTCCAGCACATATTGCTCCCATACGGACACTGGCCCGAATCAGAGCACCGGTTTTATGGGTATGCATCAACTCAAGCTGCTGCTGGTTTAGCACCGTCCCGGCGGCACACTGGTCCATTGCCTGACCACCAGCCATACCAGCCAACCCCGAAGCCTGACTGAGAATAGTCACCAGCTGCAATCGAACACTGTCAGCCAAGGTTGATTCAGGGCATAAACGGGCATTGCCCAGCACCTCAAAGGCCAGACTCTGCAGCGTATCTCCTGCCAGAATCGCGGTTGCCTCATCGTATGCCTTGTGGCAGGTTGGCTTGCCCCTGCGCAAATCATCATCATCCATTGCCGGCAAGTCATCATGGACCAGCGAGTAGGCATGAATTAACTCAACAGCACAGGCTGCAGGGTTCGCCTGCTTGAGATCCCCACCAAAAGCTTGACAGGCGGCATAAACCAGCGTTGGCCGCACTCTTTTGCCACCATTAAAGACACTGTATCCCATAGCTTCCAGCAGCAGGGGGCTGACCTGACTGTCATCAGGCAGGACTGTGGAGAGTGCATTATCTACCTGTAAACGACACTGCTCGATAAATTTTGAAAGCGGCACAGGGCTTGCCATTATCACTGCCCTCTATCTGCTGAGGTATCTTCAGCGTCAGCAGCAAATGGCTCTGTGGTCAGCTCACCATTTTGCGTAAGCAACTGTTGAACTTTCTGCTCAGCATCGGTTAATGCTTTCTGGCATCCACGGGTCAGTTTAATGCCCTGTTCAAAGGCTTTCAGAGATTCTTCCAGACTCAAATCCCCGGATTCCATGTTCTGGACCAATGTCTCCAGCTCAGCCAAAGACTGCTCAAAGGCAAAGCTCTCAGTTTCCACCGTATTTTTTGACATGAATAAGCCTGTTGAAGAAAACAGTCATAGCAGGTTATCAACGAGCTATAAGTAGTTAACGAGAATAGTTGGCGAAAACGATGTTCACACCAGTTTGACAAACCGCTTTCGACCATCCGCAATGATCAAATCATTATCCCGTTGGCCGATATTCAAAGCAATGATCACGGAGCTTGATGATGGAAGAACAACGGCGAGCAGCCTACCAAAACTCAAGGCTGGGCCAGATCCTGATAACAAAAGGGTATATCTCAGAAGAGCAGCTTGATGCAGCCATTCACCGATCAGAAAGCCATGACCAACTTCTTGGAGAATACCTTATAAGGCGTCGTATGATTTCAAGATGGCAGTTACGCAGGGCACTGTCTACCCAGAGTCAGCGTCGTTTATCCGCTTCCCTGTCATTGGCGCTGCTCACTCCGGTTTACCGACTGTTGGCGAGAGAAGATGCTGAGCCCATTGATAAGGCACTGGAAACACTGCTCAAGCCTCTTCTGACATCAGACTCTGCTAATCCATTTGAATTCATCCCTGATTTGTCGATGATTGACAGACACAACGGTCTGATTCGGCTACGGATCCCAAGCAACTATGGCGAGCTGAACTTTGACGGGCTTCAATTAACGCACGATGGCAGTAAAAACCACCTTGAGCTGTCCCTGGCAGATCTTGAGCTGGGTAATGCCAGGTTATTTATCCGAACCATACATAACCAGCTTGATCCTCTCGTTGGCAGGTAAAGAGGCCACTTAAAAAAGTGGCCCTCGCTGATATATATTAAAGATCTGTTACCGTAGTACGCTTGACGTTGCCCCTGTCAGAGTCGTCAACCGGGCCACAGCTGTGCTCGGTCCATACGTCTGCGTCCATGGTTTTATCAAGGAAGGGAAACTTGCGACGATTGAACACTGGTCTCACACCGGACGCAACCTGATCATCAAAGTCCTTGAGAACCTGCACTACAATACCAGAAAGCACCAGGATAGCTGTCAGGTTAATCAGCGCCATAATACCCATGGAAGCGTCAGCAAAAGCCCATACGGTGGGCAGGTTGCTGGTAGCTCCCCAGATTACCATACCCAGAACAGCCAAGCGGTAACCATTCACCAGCCAGTTACTATCCATGATGAATCGCAGATTTGATTCACCGTAATAGTAGTTGGCGATGATCGAACTGAAAGCAAACAACAAAATTGCCGCAGCTACCAGGTGCTGACCGATCGGGCCCACCTGGCTGACCAGAGCCAGCTGCGTCAACTCGATACCGGTAACACCGGAACCGTCCATTACTCCAGACATCAGGATGATGGAAGCGGTCGCGGTACAGACAATGATCGTGTCCATAAATACACCCAGCATTCCCAGCAGACCCTGATTGGCAGGATGGTTGGAGTGTGCCGTTGCGGCTGCGTTAGGGGCACTGCCCATACCCGCTTCATTGGAGAATAAGCCACGCTTGATACCCTGCTGCATCGCCTGGGATACGGCGTAACCCGCCCCACCACCGACAGCGCTGTCAAGACCGAAAGCGCTCTTGATGATCAGGCTGAAGACCGCTGGCAGCTCTGAGATATTCATAAATACCACCACCAAAGCCACACCCAGATAGCCAAGGGCCATGATCGGCACGATCATCTCTGCCACTTTGGCAATGGCACGAATACCACCGAAGATGATCAGGGCACTGACTATTGCCAGAGCAATACCAATAGCTTCCGTTGGAATCCCGTAACTGGTGAATGCGGCAGCAATGGAGTTAGACTGAACACTGTTAAAAGCGAAGCCAAAGGCAATTATCAGGGAAATGGAGAAGACAACACCTAACCAACGCTGCCCCAGGGCTTTCTCAATGTAGTAAGCCGGGCCACCACGATAAGTACCGTCACCGTTATTGGTCTTATAGAGCTGGGCAAGAATATTTTCGGCAAGACTGGTAGACATACCCAGAACGGCAATCAGCCACATCCAGAATACAGCGCCTGGCCCACCCATGGTAATTGCGACCGCAACGCCCGCCATGTTACCAGTACCGATTCGTGCGGCAAGACTTGTGCAAAATGCCTGAAACGGAGAGACATGAGTGGCACAATCAGTGGCCCGACTACCCATCATGGTTTTCATTGCCAGGGTAAATCGGCGAATTTGAACAAAACGGGTTTTTAACGTGAAAAGCAAGCCTGCACCCATAAGCAGATACATGAGAATACTGCCCCAAAGCAGGCCATTGATGGAGTCTATTAAGTTATTCATAAAATTTCCGACGCATTGTGTATTATCAATTTTTATTTCAAATCCAAGTTTATAACATCAGGAAATAAACCCTGAATACTACGTATAAATACCCTCTAGCCACACAATAGAAGCACTTTAAAAAAATACTGAAGCCCTAAAACAACATGGCATCATACAAGGCCACATAACCAAACACAGAAGTACGCACAAATCGTCCCTTGGTACGTACAAATAACAGGTAATTCCATTGACCTATTGAACAAGAATGCTTGTAAATCAACCGGATTCACAAACTAACAGGACTTGGTCTCCTGAAAATTAGCATGATCAATACGTTCAAGAGACTCCCCGGACTCAGGTTTATTAACCCATACATCCTTATCAATCGTTCGATCCAGAAAAGGAAAACGGCTACGGTTAAACTCAGGGGAATTACCCGATGATGAGTGTAAATCGTAATCTCTCAATACCTGCATGACCGGGCCACTGAGTAACAGGATGATCACAAGATTAATCAGTGCCATCAGTCCCATGGCAAGGTCTGCAACCATCCAGACTGTCTCAAGAGAAGCAATTGAACCAAGAAAAACCAGAAATACGACAGCGCTTCGATAAATTAATAATAAAAGCGAGCTGTTATGGATAAACAGAAGGTTTGACTCGCCGTAATAATAGTTGGCAACAACCGATGTAAAGCCAAAAAAGATAACGGCAATGGAAATAAACCACTTCCCCCAGTCACCGACAATATCGGCGAGCGCAGCCTGAGTCAGCTGGACACCATTCAGGGTAGTACCTGAGTCCAACTGGCCGGATAACAATACGATGGCAGCTGTCGCTGTACAGATGACAATGGTATCGATAAAGACGCTGACCATGGATACGATGCCCTGGGTCGCCGGATGGTTTGGTTTGGGCGTTGCTGTCGCTGCAGCATTGGGGCCACTGCCCATGCCAGCTTCATTTGAAAACAGGCCCCGCTTGATGCCCTGCATCATGGCCTGCGCCACGGAATAACCAAGAGCGCCGCCTGTGGCTGAATGCAGACCAAATGCACTGTCAAAAATCAGCCTGATAACCGCTGGCATTTCATCCAAACGGCAAGCCACAACACCAAAGGCAATGAGCAGATAGGTCAGAGCCATTACCGGAACCACCAACTCTGCAAAATGCACAATCGAGTGAATTCCTCTGAAAATGATAAAGGCAGTCACACCGGCAATGACCAAGCCAACCAGTACCGGGCTTACCGTCATCTGGCCAGAAACTGCCTGGGATACCGAGTTGGCATGAACCGCATTGAAGACAAACCCGAAGGTCATTAACAACAGACCAGAAAAGAGGATACCCAGCCAGCGCAAACCGAGCGCCTTATCCATGTAGTAGGCAGGGCCGCCACGGAAAGTTCCATCTTTGTTGTTGGTTTTGTAAAGCTGTGCCAGCGTATTTTCAACAAAGCTTGAGGCCATACCCAGCAGGGCAACGATCCACATCCAGAACACAGCACCGGGTCCACCGATGAAAATAGCAATGGCAACTCCGGAAAGATTTCCGGTTCCAACGTGTGCAGCCAGACTGGTACAAAGAGCCTGAAAGGAAGATATTTCATTACCGGATGTCTTTCGAGCCCCCAGCATCAGCTTCCATGCGTGAAAAAAATAACGAAACTGAACAAATCGACTCCTGACAGTAAAGTAAACACCTGCACTTAGCAGCAAATAGACCAGTAAGTACTCCCAAATGACTGTCGTAATTTCTGAGAAGAGCGTACTCATTTGAGTTCCAGTGATTTCACACCACACTAGAATAGCAGAGAATTTTTAATACAAAGTGGAATTTTCCAGAATAAAGACTGCCCAAAAAGACAAAAAATAAAAAATGCCTATGATTATCAATAGCTAAAGCCCTGTCCGAGGCAATAATGACTTGGCCCTGTTGACTTTTTTTTGCAAGCTCAGCGCAAAGCGCAATCTGACTCAGAAAGGCCTCAGATTGCACGGGTGTGGCTTATTCTACGCAAGGTCGGCAAAGCAGTTGGTGCTTTTCTTGACCACCGTGTATCAGAGAGGCCCTATGACTTACAGCAATAAAGTCCTAAACTGTTAGAAACCGTTATGTTCAGGGAGTGAACACAAATGTCTCAGCTGATTCAGGAATTCAAAAGCGAACATGTGCAAATCAGTGACTTACTTTTACAGGCGCGTGAAGTGGGCGTTGGTAACAAGCAAGGCCGGGATTTGATTCTTTCCGCAAAAAAAATGCTGCTGGCTCATTTAAACAAAGAAGATAAGTACCTGTATCCTGTATTGCGGGAAGCCGCTGAGAAGGATGAGAATTTAAAATCTACCCTGACTGACTATGCGCTTGATATGGATAAGATTTCTGCCGACGTGATGGTTTTTTTCGCCCTGTATGAAAATGGCGATAATACCAACGAAAACTTTCAACAGGACTGCAACAACATTATCAAGGCACTGAGTAAGCGTATTAGCAAGGAAGAAGCGGTTCTTTACAAGACTTACGATAAAATCAAAGGTATCTTCTAAAATCGTCCGCTCAAAGGATCGGCTGGTTCTCAGCCGATCATGAGCCCTCTCTAGAAAAATACGAATCCAAGCAACATCACGCCCAGAATCATCCGGTAGATCACGAATGGCATAAGTCCGATACGGTTAATAAATGCCAGGAAAAAATGCACACAGAGCCAGGCACTGACAGCGGATACCAGGGTTCCAAGCGATAGTGTCTGCCAATTCACTGGCACGGTGCTCTCTGCCAGATCCAGCATCAACAGGCTACCTGCGCCCAGAATCACGGGAATTGACAACAGGAACGAGAACCGGGCTGCCGCATCACGGGTAAAGCCCATCATCAGGGCTGCAGTCATGGTAATACCAGAACGGGATGTTCCCGGTATCAGTGCCAGCGCCTGGGCAAAGCCGATCAGCATCGCCTGCCTGAAAGACATCTGCTCCAGGGATTGAGTACGCTTGCCCTTAAGGTCTGCCCAGCCCAATAAGGCACCAAAAATCAGGGTGGTACCGGCAATAACCGCAACGGTGCGCATTGCCTCATCCAGCCCCATTTTTTTCAGGGCCAGACCAAATACCACGGCGGGCAATGTGGCAAAAATCAGATACCAGCCAAGACGGCTGTTAACGGTAGCCCCCTTCCCCAACAGAGAACCCAGCCAGTCCCGGGCAATGGCAAAAAGGTCTTTCCAGAAATAGGCAATGACGGCAGCCAACGTACCAATGTGCACAGCGACGTCAAAGGCCAGCCCCTGGTCTGTCCAACCAAATAGCTGGGCTGGCAAAATCAGGTGTCCCGAACTGGAGATGGGAAGAAATTCAGTGATGCCCTGGATCAGCGCCAGGATGATGGTCTGTAGAGTGTCCATAACGATCCGTCCGTGTTCTTAACGTTCTGATTTTTTCATAGCCACTTTATCCCGAAGGTAAACCGGCATGGCCTGCTCCGCAGGCAGCACTTTACCCCGTTTAAAGTCGGCAGCTGCCAGCAAGGCTATATCCCGGGCCCTGGGCCAGGCTTTAACCTGACAATCGACAACAGTGGCAGACAGCCGATTTTTGAACGCCCAGCCAGTTCCCATGCCAAACCAGTGCCCTTCCATAACCGGTACCACAACATGTTCCGGGGTGGTTACTGTCTCTGCAGCAACCGGTACCATCAATCCATTACACTCACAAAACGCCCCCCAATAGACCTCATTCATTCTGGCATCTATAGAACTCAACACGTTTGATGCCTTGAGTTCCCTGAACCCCTGCTGAGCCAGGGCAGCCAGCGTCGAGACCGGGACCACAGGCAGATCAACCGCAAACGCCAGCCCCTGAACCATGGCGGTAGCCACCCTGAGGCCGGTAAATGCTCCGGGGCCCCGGCCAAAGGCCAGGGCATCGAGCTGCTTAAGGCTTAAACCGGCACGGGACAGAATGTCGTCAACCATTGGCAGCAGATCACGACTGTGTCGACGAGGAGTCAGCTCAAAGCGTTCGATCACTTCGCCATCAAGGTCAAGGGCAACAGAACAAGCCTCCGTTGCGGTATCAAGAGCAAGCAGTTTCATAGGGAGTCTTTACTGTTATGGTGAGCATGGCCGGGGGGCTTTGAAAAGACCAGAGGTTTATTTCCACCGTATTTTCGGTCATTACAGAAACCGGCGAAACTTTTTCAAACCCCCGACTGTTAATCGGTAATGAAAGCTCAGTCAATAGCATCAGGTATTGACGGGTTTCAGCGCGTACAGCACCTGCTGTCTGATCTGATCAACGGTACCAACACCTTCAATGCGACTGTAACGGGTATCGCCACCCGCTTGCTGATAGAACTCAACCAGTGGTGCCGTCTGATCATGATAGATACCCAGACGTTTGCGTACGGTCTTTTCTTCATCATCTGCACGTTGCACCAGAGCCTCACCCGTCACATCATCCTTCCCTTCTTCTTTGGGCGGATTGAATACCACATGGTAAGTACGACCACTTTTCGGATGAACACGACGGCCACTCATGCGCTTGACGATTTCTTCATCATCCACAGCGATTTCAACAACGTGGTCAATGGCAACACCAGCATCACGCAGCGCTTCTGCCTGGGGAATCGTGCGTGGGAACCCGTCAAACAGAAAACCGTTGGCGCAATCACTCTCGGCAATACGCTCTTTTACCAAAGCAATGATGATGTCATCAGATACCAGCGCTCCGGCATCCATAACGGCCTTGACCCTGTTGCCCAGCGCAGTGCCGTTTTTGATGGCAGTTCGCAGCATATCGCCGGTAGAAATCTGGGGAATACCATACTCCTCCATGATAAATTGGGCCTGAGTCCCTTTACCGGCGCCCGGTGCACCCAGCAGAATAACGCGCATGAAAAGCTCCTGTTGCCAGCCATCCGTTCTCTGCTAAAAGAGATCATAAGTAGTTAACCAAATGAAATCATATTTTCTGGCCAAGTGGTCATTCACGCTGCGGCGTTACAACTCCTGTCACATAGCTAAGGCTATGCTCCCTGAGTTGTGCCTTGCATAGTAACTGCCAACTTAGCCAGAAATACACGATTCCATCAGGCCAACTACCTATGTAAAGACATCGTCATATGAAGAGACATCGTCTGGCTTGGAATTAAAAGACGTATCTTATTAAAAAGCGGCCAAGATTATAGAGCCTGATGACCAATAGCAAGCCTCTATCTTCAGCCACCTGCCTTCTGCCCAAAAAAACAAGTTGTATGATCTGGGTCAAGCTATTCTGTTAATCAGGGTTCGCGGACGTCTCGTCTCGCCCCCCCACAATCAACGTCCAATGCGAAAGGGTAAAAAACTGTAATGACCCCTCCAACAGGCAAAACAAGCTATATAATCACCCCTCTGGGCAGCCGCCCCTTTGACAAGGCTGAAAAAACCGGAAACGACCATTTGTCATTGAAAAAAGCACAATTGTCCTTCAATGGCCATCTTCTAAGCAAGCTCGGTGATCCTGTTTACCGACAAAGTCTTGGCCAATGCCTGGCCGAAATAAACAGTATAATCACCAAGAAAGATGTCAATCTCAGAATGGTCACCCCCGATCCAGACAATACTGAGCTTCCTTAACAAACAGGTAGCCAGGCACACAATAGGCCCAGTGTTCATGAGTTGCCAGGAGGCTGTCCGAGAATAGACTGCCCGGCTGCGGTTGCGAGAAATTGGTCTAAAAATTCCTGCTTCTTCGTCAAATAGCCCCGCTATTCTCCTCAG
>NZ_JAHHPO010000324.1 GCF_024606365.1 Endozoicomonas sp. ONNA2 | reverse complement strand
GCCTCAATTTCTCGCAATCCTCGCTACGGGCGCTATTCTCGGACAGCCTCCCAGGGGCTCTGGTCGGCCTGTCCGCGGTCGGTGCGGCATCAGCATCAGCCTCTGACTTCTGGGATTATGTGTGGAATGTCAAGACCCCGGGCAATATCTGCCGTGATAAGGACACATGTAGCAAACAATATCGCCTGATTGATGATATCGACGGTAGCAAATTGCCCCGGTCCATTGGGGATAAAGACAATCCATTTACTGACAGATTGGACGTCAATAGTCGTACTATTTGCAATTTATTGAAGTGCCTGATAAAACACCTGTCCGCTGGCCGTATCGAAAATCTGACCCTTAGTGATGCCAGAATATTTTCAGAGGATAAGGCCGGGGTAGTGGCTTGTGAAATGTCTGGCAACGCCATGATCAATAATATTCGGGTTGAACGTGATTACGTAACTACCAATGGTGCAGATCTCGCACCAGCAGCTATTGGCGTGGGCTTTGTAAATGGCGAACTATTACTAACATGACTGCGTTGAACTGCACGGTGAAATCCTCCGCCAACAGAAGTTATACCGGTGCCGGTATTGGTGCGGGATATCTGTTCCAGGGAGCTGTTAACAACATGGCTGCGGTAAACTGTAATGTTGCAACAAAGAGAGGATTCGCACATGCCGGTATTGGTGCGGGAATATCGAACGGTGGAATCGTTAACAACACAATGGCGGTGAATTGTCATGTTGCAATAATGGGAGAATTCGCAAATGCCGGTATTGGGGTGGGATTTCAGCATGATAAAGGAACGGTTACAGACACGACAGCGTTGAACTGCACGGTGATAACCTAAGGCAACGCGGCAAATGCCGGTATGGCGCAGGAAAGCTTGGTGAAAAATTAAGTATCGCCAGGGTGTTCAATAGCACCGTTAAAAGTGAAAATGCCGCTGCGGATATCTTCGTAGGATCTAGCCCGGTTTGTAATGTCACTGTGAATGACAAACAACAAAGCACTGCCAAGGGGTGTCAGTATTGGCAGGATAATGATATCAATGCAATTATTGCCTCCGACTTGGCAAAACTAAAGCACCAAATCGTTAATTATTGTCCTGATACATCAATCACAATGACAACACCGCCAATGGCATCACCAAGCCCTTTCGTTATAGCTTGTATCGCCCCCCTGGGCACGGTGATTTTTGTGCTGGTCGGTGTGATCGCCTACCGCTATTACAGCCAAAGGTCATCGACTAATGCTGGTCGTACCCGCGCGGAACCTACGCCGCCCCCAGCCAGCGGCCGCCCCCTTGCTGAGGGACAGCTTCCTACTACTCCCCGGGATCATTATCAACCGTTGTCGTTCAGGCCGAGGAACACGAGACCGCTGCCTGCTCCCCCAGACCATTACCAACCGTTAACATTCAGACAAGGGAACACGGCAACAGGGGACAGCAATCCCCCCGTGGGTAATGAAAAAGAACCCGCCCCCCCTGACATCCCTGTGTACTCAGAACTGACCGGGTATGAATCCATCGATAACCACGGTGAACCGGTGGTGGACGGGCAGCCCGGTATAGCAACTGGCAGCAACTCTGTGGCGAACACTGGAAAACCCACCCGACCAGACAGCCCTGTGAACCATGTACTGACCGAACATGGGACTGACTCTGACGATAGCTATGGCGAACCGGCGGGTAGGCAACAGATAGCAACAGATAGCATCAGCCCCATGGGAACACTGGGAAAGAGATAAAAAGTCCCCTGCTTACAGCCATGCCAAGAACCCAGCCTTTTCCAATGCCTTCTACATAAATTTCAGTGAGGCCAACGCGCGGTGAAAACGATTATTCCAGCGCATAGTCTCCAGACACTCATGTGGGCAAATACCCAGGCGCTCCAAGATAGGCGGAACATCGTCAGTTATACGACCACGATTTCCTTTGCGGATAATTCGGCCAGACCATTTGACCAGTTCAAAGCAGCTACTGAGTGGGTATGGAATAGCCTGTTCGGGGTTTTGGCCTTGAGCTTTTAACGGCTTCAAGTAGACCTTTTGTTTTTTTGTTTGCGCTGTCGTATGATTTAACACGCTCTTTAAATAGAGGTATTTTCTGAGGTTTCCAGCGTTGCGGCAATTTTTGCCCGGATGGGATTTAAATCCACGGTAACTATTCAGCACCCCTCATTTAAATCTGGAATTTTCTGATTTTTATACCAT
>NZ_JAHHPO010000323.1 GCF_024606365.1 Endozoicomonas sp. ONNA2 | reverse complement strand
TTTAGGCATTTTATATGAGTCGGTATATTCCTGATTGGGGTGGTGAAAGGCAGTTGTTGGCAATGCCGCCACTGCCGGTAATCACCATCTGACCAAAACCATCGGTGCCGGTACTCAGCTCAATGGAGCCACGTCCTAAGATCAAAGCAGTGCCATTCTGTAATTCACCGGACTGAAGCTGGTTGATATTCACCGGTCCATTTACTGCCAGATAACCATTGAAGATCAGAACATATTCCGGTGCTTCGTCGGTACCAACATTCCGCACGGAAAAGGGTTGCCCGGACAGTTCCGGGCTTTCCAGCAGCAGGTCCGCCAGGTTGATAATGGCGGTTCCCTGTCCTGGTGTTCCGGCCAGTGCGTTGAATCCGCCGACCTGCCCACCACTGTTTACATGGCGCACCCAGTAATAATGGAGGGTGATATTGCCGGTGACATCGGTGTAACGGCTGCCATTGGCTTCATGGACCAGTGAAGCCTGTTCCCGGTCATCCACCTGCGCTCGCCACACTTCCGTGTGGTTATGGCCGTTGCAGGTCCAGAATCACGGCGCCGAAAATGCCGGTCGCTGCAAGGCCACTGGCGTTGGCCGGGCTGTCAGTCCGGTCGGTTTCGATCACGGGAACGGATGGCACGGCAGGTTCCAGAGTCTCGGTAATGGAACCCACGGAGGTGGCAGGCAGACTGAGCCGCTGACCAATCTCGTTGGCCAGACCCAGCTCCGCGAGTTCACTGTGCAGCACCGCCTTGTCCCCGGCATTGCCGCTGCGGCCGGCCAGCCGGTTCAGAAACTCACGCACGTAGCGGTCTACCGTGGCAGGCAGTGCAGGAAATTTTGCCATGATTTGAAATGGTTACCCTGGAATGTGAATTTGAAACATGGCAGCAATCGTATTGCTGTATTATTATGTATTAATAATTAATACAGGAGCGACAGCCCATGAGCCGAAACACCTCTGTAACACTGGGACATCACTTTGACCGTTTCGTCGCTGAAAAAATAGAACAAGGCCGTTATCAGTCTGTCAGCGAAGTCGTCCGGGCGGGCCTTCGCAAGCTAGAAGAAGATGAAGCAAAACTGGAAGCTCTTCGGGCAGAGATTAAGGCCGGTCTGGAAAGCCCCGTGGTTAATGATTTTAATGTGGACTCTCTGCTTGACGATTTGCATGGGAAGCACCTGTGAGTCAGATGTATACCATCCGTCAGCAGGCCTGGGAAGACCTCGAATCTATCTGGCTTTACACACTGAATAACTGGGATGTTGAACAGGCAGACCAACATGTCCGTATGATTGTTGATCGTTTCGTATGGCTTGCAGAAAATCCAAAAGCAGGCAAGCTCCGCAAGGATATCCAGCCAGGCTGTTACAGTATTCCCATCGGCTCCCATCTGATTTTTTATCAATTGATTGATCATCGTCCTGATATCCTGCGCATCTTGCATCAACGGACAGATGTCGTCCACTGGCTGCCCTGGAGTTCAGCCATGGAGCTGGCCACAATCACGGCAGTAACTGTATCGGTACCTTCCAACTCAAACTGCCATCGGCTGCCACGCCCTGCGGGGAGTCGGAAGCCACGGTCAGAAGTCACCTGTATTTCCAATACCTGTTCGCCATCCCGGAACACCCGAAAGCCAAGATTGTCATAGCTGTCGGCCATGATCCGTGCCGAGGTAAAGCCGACAGGTTTCCCCTGGAATACTTTGCTGCGCCAGCGGTAGGACATCAACTCAGTGCCTTTGTCCCACAACTTGATTGTGTTACCGATGGCCAGATAGAGGCTGTCGTCCTGAAGATCACGAAAGCAGGCATCGGCATAGGTGCCCAGTTCGGTAAAGGTGCCGCTGTCCGGGCTGAAAATAAATCCACCGCCGTTTATTGAATCACCGTAAAAAGCAAAGTACCGGCCATCATGGAAGCAGCCGTGGATCGTGTCCGGCTGGAATCGTTCCCGCCAGCCTTCCGGGTTAATGATATTGCGGGTCATCAGGTCAGCCCGACCGCCAGCAATCCGCACCAGTCCATCCGGCGAGGCATACAGTGCCATATCACCCATATCCACCATGCTGCGTTTACTGATGCAGGCATGGGCGGTATCGAGACGCTCCAGGGTCATGGCACTGGGTTCGGTACCAAAGGCCACATAGGGATAGCCATCGGTAACAATGATTACACTGTTGGCGGCTACAGCCAGTGACTTGATCTCATAATCCACGGCCAGCCGGTAAGCCGCTGGCCATGCGTATAAGTGATAGGGCTCACTGAACATCAGCTCCTTACCAGAGAAGCCCACCGCTACGCCGCCGGGCAGCACAACTATCCCTTGCAGATTGCTGGGAGGCGCTACCCAACCGATGGTTTCCAGAATATCACCCCGCCGGTCCATGGGTGTTTCATCCACTACACTGGTGACGCCTACCGGTGTATCTGTAAACACAGTGCCAGCGGTGTGCCACTGAGGCTGACTACGGGAACTGCGTCCGGCTCCGGTATGCCCAGTTGCAGATCATTGACTGGATAGTCACTGCCACCACTCAAGGCAAGGCCGTTATCGGTGTAACGGGGACCTTTCACCGAGCCTGTGAAGTAGACCCGGTTATTGGGATCATCAGCCACAGGCGAACGGATAACATCAACGTCTGTCGTCCAGTCAAACCAGTATCGTTCGTATTCATTGCGATAGAGATAGATGGTCTTCGGGGTATCGTTCAATACCTGCTCATCCAACGAAGCACGGTAAGCTCGCAAGCTACCATTAGTTAAACGACAGTTAATAGCTGTCTTGGCCTGTGTATCTTCCAACAGATGGCTGTCCAGCCACGGAACTTCGCCGGTAAAGGAGGTAATGTCGAGTTTCATGGGCTGTTACTTCTTTAGCCCGTAGATGGAAAAGGTACCACTGATTACATTGTTAGTCTGAGCATCAGTGAAGAACCTGACACCCTGGATAGACTCAAAAACCGGTGCCGACAGCATCTGGCTCACATCATCGCTGAGTGAGTCGATCTGTGTTTGCAGATTTTCGGAACTCGATTCGTACAGAGTCAGTTTGCCCAACGACTCAATTTCAACATCAGCGTCAGCAGACAACGGGGTGTCCAGGAGCCTGTCCGAGAATAGACTGCCCTACCGGCAACTGCTCCTGCGTTGCTCTAGCTCCT
>NZ_JAHHPO010000322.1 GCF_024606365.1 Endozoicomonas sp. ONNA2 | reverse complement strand
TGCTGGCACTGTGCTTCGTTACAACTCCGGTCACATAGCTACGGCTATGCTCCCTCCGTTGTGCCTTGCACAGTACCTGCCCGGGTAGCCAGAAATATTCGATTCCATATGGCCAGCTACCTAACGCTCAAGAGTTATTCCCGGAACCAGCATCTTTCCCCCTCCAGCCTGTCGATTGCAGCATTTCCAATTGAACCAACAGAATAATTAATGGTCAGAGTAACAAGTGGCATCAGAGTGATGGTTATGATTGCCATAAATCTCTTTGACAGCTCATCAAAGACAGCTCATCAAAGACAGCTCATCAAAGACAGCTCATCAAAATATCAGCGGGTTTATTTGCGTCCTCTTGTCTGATGTGGGGTGTGTTAATGTTTTCTCCAGGATTTAACGGGAGCGTTTGCTAATGAACTTTGGTAGCCAACTATCTGCCTTAATGCATCAGAATGGTTTAGGTCCATTTACACAGGTCCTTGGCCTGTCTGATAGCATTTATAAAACTACCAGCGGAGCAGAGTTCAGATGTCGACGCAGTGATGAGGACAAAATGAAGTTATTATCCTGTAGCCTGTGTTCGGGGAGTCCCAAAGCACATATTGTGGAAGGCAGGTCTTTGAAAAACAGGAAAGTCCGTGATCAGGCCATCCTCGATATGCGACCAAGAGACTTGCCAGGGGCTGAAACACCAAAAGATTACAAGTTACCAGCTGACATCCAGTGTGTGAAAGAGTTATATCCCACCAGCTACAAAAATTATGGTGAAGATCAAGAACTGACCATATTATGTCAGGATACCACTGTATTTTGTGCGAAAAATATGACGTCAGCGAGTCGGAGTTTTCTTGAGTTTGAATGTGCTAATGCAGTATCGCTAAGTGATTTGCCCTATCATTACGAAAATGCACATCGATGCTCTCTTCCCCGGGTTGCTGAACCACTGGGAGCACATGCAGCTGCACCTGTAGAGAATTATTGCCAATTGGGCAGATTCTCACAGAGGCCATCTGGATCAGAGAATGAAAGAAGTCTCGATGGTAGCTTGCAAACGCAGGTATCGATGAATAAAACAAAAATTGAAAGACTGGAAGCGATAATCGCGGAGCAGGCTGACACAATCAGTGAACTGCAAAGAATGGTAAATTCCATCTCTTTGAGCTGTGCTGAACATAGATTTACAATAAAGGAATTGAAGGAACAGTCTTTAATTGATGGAACCTTCTTATGGGAAATAGAAGATTTCAAAGATGCTTTCTTTTTGGCCAGAAGAGGTGGAGAGACATCAACTTTTAGCGAAATTTTTTATGCGAATGGTTACAGGATGTCAGTAAAACTATTTCCAAATGGTGATGGTGCAGGTCTGGGAACTCATGTCAGCCTGTTTTTGGTAATTATGAAAGGCAAGTATGACAATGTTCTGGCCTGGCCATTCAATCAACAATTTTCCTTTGAGATACTTGGGGATGGCGGGGATGTTTTGTGGAGTGAACGATATTTGCCTGAACTAAACTCAAGCTTAAGGTCAATGTCATGCTTCCAAAAACCGCGGCAAGAGATGAACGAACCTATTGGTTGCCCACAAGCTATAGCGTTAGACGATCTTGCACTGCGCATGTCTTCCGATGGTAGTCTATATGTAAAGGTCAAAATAGGTGATAAGGCCACTAATCGTTAGCGGTTGATTCTTACTATTTCATACAGTTTGCCCAGATGGTCATAACTGCCTGACGCAGGCAGTTGCCATAGCTGTTTTCTACTTCAGGACTCTCGTTTTGTAATGCTTTTTGATGAATACTGAACCGGAATGTCTTATAAGCCTCCCGAAGCTGATGGGCGTCGTCGTGTTTCAACAGGCCTGCAAGCTCCAGTGCTTCAGAGATCCGCACGTTGTCGGTCCATTTCAGCAGCGCAGGATACTCGCTGGAATACCGCAGAACGGCAAACTGCATCAGAAATTCGATATCAACGATGCCGCCCGGGTCATGTTTTAAATGGAAGACGTCACCACGATTGACTGAAGACGTTGACTTCAGATGTTCCCGCATTTTCTGGCGCATAGCCACAACATCACTACGGAGTTTTTTAATATCCCGTTGCTGGCTGAGAATGGTTGATCTCAGCCTTGCGAATTTCTGTGCCAGCGATGGATCGCCGCTAATCACACGGGCTCGCACCAGGGCCTGATGTTCCCATGTCCAGGCCTCTTCTTTCTGGTATTTCGCAAAGTAAGTGAAGGAGTTAACCAGTAATCCCTTGGAACCGGATGGGCGTAGTCTCATATCCGCATCATAAAGAATACCGGAGGCTGTCTGCGTGGTCAGAATATGAATTATTCGCTGACCAAGGCGCGTATAGAACGTGGTGCTGTCAATGGCTCTGGGGCCGTTGGTCGCTTTATTGGTGCCACCGTTATGGATGAATACCAGGTCAAGGTCAGAGCCGGGGCCCAGCTCAATACCGCCAAGCTTGCCATAGCCCACAATAATGAAGCCGGGATCACACAGGTTGCCCTCGGCATCCCCGGGCATGCCATATTTTTTCACCAGGTTTCGCCAGGCAATGGCCAGTACGGCATCAAGAATCACTTCAGCAATCCAGGTCAGGTAGTCACTCTCTTTCATCAGAGGCAAGGTGCCGGAAACCTGGGCTGCCGTTACCCGCAGAACATGGGCCATTTTATAGTGACGCAGTACTTCCATCTGGTTTTCAAGGTCGTCTTGGGGGATATGGGCGAGCTGTTGTCGCAGCTCGTCGGCCAATGCTTCTTTTTCCGGTGGGTTATAGAGATCACCAAGATTGAGGAACTCATCGAGAAGTGCTGGAAAGCGGGCAATCTGTTCAGCAATCCATGGGCTGGCAATACAGAGTTTGCCGAGGTGCTCCAGCGCGCCGGGATTCTCGATCAGCAGAACCAGGTAAGCCGTTCGACGCAGTACTGCCTCAATCAGCGGAAGAATTCGCAGTAAAAAAGTATCAGGCTCAGTGGCGTTGGCAGCCACTCTCAGCAGCAGCGGGACAAACTTGTCCAGACGATCACGGCTCTGCCTCCTGACCCGGGTAATGGCTTTGCCATCGCGCAGGGAAACCAGTCGCTGCCAGGAAGCATCGACCTCTTTGAAGCCCTCCCGGTCCATCAGCTGTTGCTCTTCTTCCTCGCTGAGCTGGCCAAGCCAAAGGGCTTCCCATTGATCAGCATCATTTGTGGTTTCAGGATCGGCAATCACTGCATCAAAATGAGCGGTGACGTTCTGACGGTGTTTCTCCAGTATGCCCAGTAATTCAGGCCAGTCTTGTTGCCCCATACTGAAGGCAACCCGTGCCTGAGTCTCCGGGCTTTTCGGCAGATCCTGAGTCTGTCGGTCGGCAATGGCCTGGAGAGCATGTTCAAGGTTGCGCAGAAAGATATAAGCGGCTTTCAGCTCATTGGCTTCGTCAGGCGAAAAATAGTGTTTGCCCTGCAGCGTTGACAAGACCCTCAGCAGGTTTCGCTCCTGCAGAGCGCGGTCACGCCCGCCATGAATTAACTGGAAAGACTGAATGGTGAACTCAATCTCACGAATACCACCGGGCCCAAGCTTGATATTGCCCTGCATGCCTTTGCGTTTCACTTCCCGGCGGATCAGCTGCTTCATTTCCCGCAGGGCACTGATGGAGCCAAAATCAATATAGCGACGATAAACAAAAGGACGCAGCTGGCTGAGCAGCAGCTGGCCTGCGGGAATATCTCCGGCAGCCACCCGGGCCTTGAGCATGGCGTAACGTTCCCAGTCCCGGCCCTGATCCTGATAATACTGCTCCATGGCAGCAAAGCTCATGGCCAGTGCGCCGCTGGAGCCATAAGGCCGCAGTCGCATATCAACCCGGAACACAAAACCATCGGCATTCTGACAATCCAGCACCCTGATCAGTCGCTGGCCGAGGCGGATAAAAAACTCCTGGTTGGTGATGACTTTTTTGCTGCCCCGGGTCTCCCCCTGGCAGGGATAGGTGAATATCAGGTCAATGTCTGAAGAGAGGTTGAGGTCCCTGGCGCCCAGTTTGCCCATACCCAGCACCACCATGTTCTGGGGAACCGGCTCTTCGCCCGGGTTGTTGGTGCCATAGGGCGTTCCCATGGTCTGGCAGCAGTCCTGGTAAAGCCAGTTGAGCGTGCTATCAATGCACGCATCTGCCAGGGCCGACATATCCGCTGTGGTTTGTGGCATGCTGACCCGACGGTTCAGGTCGAGCCAGATAATTCGAAGCATTTCCCGGTTGCGGTAACATCTGAGAGCCTTGATCAGATCCTGCTCATTGGCAACCGCTGCCAGTGCTTTGTGTAAACGTTGCGGATGGGTTTGGGCAAGGCCGGGGAGTTGGTCATGATTTTCCAGCATGCTGGAAAGCCACTGCGGGTGACGAATACACTGTTGCGCGGCAAAGTCACTGCCTGCCCAGCAATGGATCAGCTGATCCATCAGCTCAGGACTCAGTTGATCGCTCTGGTCAGGAAAAAGGCTGGCAGGAAAAGTGAAAGACGAGTTGTTATCCACAAACTGTTGCCAGTGGGCAGTGACCATAAGCCTGATTGCTTCAGGAAGAACGTTTGTAGCAGGGGAGGCAATGAATTGTTGACTGAGTTGTGCCCTGAGTGACGCCATAAACCCGCCCTCTTCTGGTTGCTGGCGCCATTTTATGGGAATGGTATGACTATAGCCATATCTGCGTTTGTGATGCTGTTTGGATGAAGCACTAAACGCGATAGGGGGCGTTTTGTGAAGGCCACACCAGGAAGCTGATAAACGCCGGCTTGACCTCAAAGTCTTGTAGTTTCCTGATCTCTCGTTGCGAAGTCTCTTCACTGCCAATCAATTGATACAAAGGGTTTTTAAAATAATTTGAGATGGCAACCACTTTGTCTCCCCGTTGAAATGCTCTTTTGGCAGCAAACGCTAACAGTTCACTTGAGTGCTTGAACTCTACGAATTGTCCAGGTGTCCAATTATCGTATTCTGCCAACACCTCCCGGGGAACAAGCCCCAATGTCGGTACGGCAAAATGCTGTTTGATCTCCAATATATCGTTATGATGCTCCAGGGCAATAATGTGCTCCAGTAGCTGGGTATTTTGCGCCATGGACAAGAGTCTTTCAGGGGTCAGCTGCTCCTGAAAAGCAGTTGACAGCATGGCTTGCTCGCACGTGGAGAGCCCTTCAAACAGGTCTGCAATCTGCCGCAGGGTAGAAGAAACTTCACCAGTACAAAGCATTTGCTGAAATGCGAAAGGATTACATGGAAAGGTGAATGGATTTCTGTCGTGAATCAAGAATTCATGCTCACCCAACTGATCCAGATAGATATTTGCATAGGGGCTTTGGTCTAACAGATCATCCCAAAGATCATGGGTCACGACGGCTTTCAATGTTGATGCGCTCAGGCCTGCTTCTCTACTGAGAAATGCCAGTGCCAACAAATGCGAATATTTACCGTGCAGGAAGTTACCTGACCAGTTGCTGTCGAGAAAACCTGATTTTTCTGCCAGGGGATTGGCTATCTCCGGGGGAACATAACCAATAAACTCCGGGGCATCGTGCAATGGAATGCCGCCCCGGGCCAGCTCTCCCAGAACTTTTAATAATACACCGCGAATTTTAGGCGCGAAGGCTTTGACAAATATTTCTCCATTCATGCCATCCGGTTGAGAGTATCGATATTGCTGAGCGTTGCATACGGTTTGTACATCCTCTGTGACACTTGCCTTGAGTTGGTCTTGAATGCTTGCCTTTTGTTCTTCATTCAGTTGAGGATTAATAAAGCTTTCCTTGACTGACAAGTAATCCTGAAGCTGTTTTGAGTCCAGCTCAGCAACCAGCGCTTCAGGCAGCAAGCGCCTGAGTTGACTTCCTATCAGGTCGAAAAAAACAAACTGGGCAGGGTAATCGAACAGTTTCAGTTTACAGAACTTATATTGATATTGTTGCCAGACATTGAGTGGTCGTATATCCGCGTCTTCTGTGGTTGAGCCTTGAAATAAAACCTCCGCAATACTCTTGCCGAGTTGCAAGCCTACAACAAATTTTGCCCGCTTGGTAAAAAAAGTTTCCGGAAGGAGTAATGATTTAAGATCAATACGGGACAAGTCCCAGAAGAAATTATTATTGCACTTTACCAGGATGGGACCCGGATCATTGATGGAACGCTTGCCTATGGGAATTTCTCTCACAGGTCTATAATCAAAACCGGTGGCAGAAGTATGACGAATGCCCCCAATCGATAAAACGTTGTTGTTATAAATAACAGGTTGAGTGAGTTTTTTACTGCATTCTAGTGCTGAATGAAATATTGCTGTTTCTGAAAGTGAAGTACTGTCCATATTGTTAAAGCCTTACGCTCGGCATTTTTCAAAATAGTTTGTCCATTTCAGATTAAATTTAATTTGAAAAGTTCATTTTACTCAGGTTAATTTATTTTCAGTGATTGGTTCGTATCAGAGGAAAGAGCCTGTTTTGTTATGTTGATTGCCAAGTTTATTTCTTATCTCCCATTCAAGGTTATTTATATCCTTTCCTATTTACTTTATTTACTCATCTTTTATCTCTATAAATATCGAATTGGCACGGTGCATAAAAATTTGCGGCAGGCTTTTCCAGAAAAAAAGGAAGCCTATATCGATCATGTGACCAGACAATTTTACCGGCATTTTTCGAATCTTGCGCTTGAAGTGATCAAGGCTCACAGCATGAGTGCAGAAACGTTTAAAGAACGCTGCTCAATTGTTGGTGCTGATGCCCTGGAAGCTGCATCCCTTGGGAGATCCAGGCCAATCATCGTGTTAACCATCCACCAGGGCAATTGGGAGTGGATGCTCCATGGCGTTTCACAACATCTTGGTGTGCCTATTGATCCGGTTTACAAGCCTTTGCACCATAAAGGCTGGAATCAGTTTATCCATAAAATTCGTAGCCGATTCCATTCCCGCCCCATTCCAATGAAACGGGCTGGAAGGGATATTCTCAAGTGCAAAAGCGGTTTTCGGCTGTTTGTGATGCTGGCTGATCAGACTCCGGTAGAAGGAGAGCGCAGTTACTGGGTTCCGTATCTCAATAAAGAAGCACCTTTTTACCTTGGAGCGGAAAAAATAGCCTTACTGACCCAATACCCGGTATTTTTTGCCCAATGCCGGCGATTAAAGCCTGGCTACTATGAGCTTGAGTTTAAAACGCTGGCGCTGCCTCCTTATGAAAATACCAAAGACCAAAACCACCATCCGATTATTGATGCTTATGTCAGTGCTGCCCAGGCTGCAATCTATGAACAGCCAGAAACGTTCCTCTGGAGCCATCGTCGCTGGAAAAGAAACCGGAAAAGTGATGAATGAAGATTTGCCCTGACAAGAGGTGGCTTTACTGATGACCACTGATCGTAAGTCATGACTGAGAGAAAGTTTATTTAAGAATGTCCTTTCATATGGTTGACTACTTATGGCAAATAACCAAACAAAGAAATAATAGAACCTTTCCGGTAAGCGAGTGCTTGTTCTTTGATAGTACTACTGTAAATTCTTTCTTTAGCTTCTGCGAACGAGTGCAGGCGGGTAGGTTTCTACGTGTTGCGGGTCTTGAATTGGAACCACGAAGCACACAAAGAGCACAAATGCCCATGGCGTGTGAAAATATTTTGCGCCACCCTCAGGGATGAAAAATGGTTGAGCAAAATATTTT
>NZ_JAHHPO010000321.1 GCF_024606365.1 Endozoicomonas sp. ONNA2 | reverse complement strand
GAATCCAGACCGGTCAGTCGCCGGGCAGCTAAGTCAAGCTGTGTGAGTTGAGGCGGCAACTATGTTGACAAACACCTATGTTGACAACACCTATGTTGACAAACACCGCAGAACCAACTGTCACCAGACAGTAAACGTTTATCCGGAACGCAAGCAATGGCAACCACTAACATCTGGCAACAGTTCAAGGTTTTAACTCTTGAAGGGGTACGGGTTGTCGCTACTATTACCGCTAATAATGGCAATGGCACCAGTCAGACGACGCTCCGGGATGGTTCGGTGATTACGGTTAAGAGAAGGTCTGTAAACGTTGGTGAAAAGGCGTTTATTCTGGATGGGGAAATAAAAGGTACTGCACCGAATTTGGCGCAGTATGAAGTGGAGGTTTGAAATAATCAAGAAACGGTTCTCGGCGCAATTTTATTGCTCACTGTAGAAGGCAGCCCGATGGTTGGTCTGTATAGCTTTCAAGCAGTCTCTTATAGCTTTCAAGCCGTCTCTTGCATTCTGTGCGGCCATGCCTGATAGCATAGTCGAGCGCCGTTTTGCCATATTTATCCTTCACTTTGGCCAGGGAGAGGTCAATCCGCAGCAATTTGTTGATGGACACTATGTCGCCGTAAATAGCAGCTGTGTGTAAAGCAGTTTGGCAAAAATTATTTTTCTCTTTGGCCAGGGAAGGTTCAATCTCCAACAATGTGTAGGCGACCTCTTCTCTGTTGAGAGAAGAAGATATAGTTATGTGGAGAGCCGTTTCGCCAGCGCTATTCTTCTCTTTGGCCAGTGAGGGGTCAATCTCTAGCAATTTCTGGATAGACCTTGGTTCGCCATGTCTAGCAGCTATGTGGAGAGCCGTCATGTCCAGGGCCTTCACTTTGGCCAGTGAGGGGTCAATCTCCAGCAATACTTGGATGGCCTTTGTTTGGCCAAAACTGGCAGCTGTGTGGAGAGCCGTCAGTTCACCCTTCGTCCCTTTGACCAAGGAGGGGTCGATCTCCAGCAATTTCTGGATGGCCTCTGTGTGGCCCTCTGCAGCAGCTACGTGGAGAGCCGTCCAGCCACTAATTTTATCCTTCTCTTTGGCCAGTGAGGGGTCGGTCTCTAGCAATTTCTGGATGACCTTTGTTTGGCAATTACTAGCAGCTACGTGGAGAGCCGTCCAGCCAGCTTGTTTATCCTTCTCTTTGGCCAGTGAGGGGTCAATGTCCAGCATTTTCTTGATCAACCTTGTGTTGCCAGTGTAGGCAGCAGAGTGAAAATCCCTGATGAGGCTGGATCGATCACTGTCCCACAATACCTCGGCCTTGACGGTCTCTGTGTGGCGTTGACAAGCAGCTAAGACTGAGTGGGCAGCAGAGTGATAATCCTTGATGAGCCTGGATCGATCACTGTCCGACAATACCTCGGCCTTGACGGTCTCTGTGTGGCGTTGACAAGCAGCTAAGGCTGAGTGGGCAGCTGTTTCGCCATCTTTAACCTTGTCTTTGGCCTCGGAGTGTTCAATGGTTACCAATGCCCCGAGGCCCCCTGTATGGCCTTGACTAGTAGCAAAGTGGGGTAATGGTGTATCGCCCATTTTATCTGTCGTTTCTAATTGCATACCGGCTTTAGTACACCTCGGAACTATCGAAGTGTATGGTTTTAGTTTTTCCGCCAATTCCTTGCGCTTTGCAAGTAAGCCATTTCGTATAGTTTCATAATTACTTTCACTCAATTCATTTTTTATCTTTAATCTTGCTCGCTCAACCAGATCTTCTACTTCTTTTATCTCTGCCTCTCCCCCTGTGCCAACATAGTTGTCGCCTCTCCTGAATTTAAAAACCTAAACAG
>NZ_JAHHPO010000320.1 GCF_024606365.1 Endozoicomonas sp. ONNA2 | reverse complement strand
ATACCTGGTAGACAAGACAGGTTTCGGATAAATCAAGCCAGCAGTGAAATATCCAGATACCTGGCAATCTGACCGACTCTGACATCCTCAAGATAAGGCACCACGCCAAGACAAGGTCCGGGAATCATACGCCTCAGGGTCTCCAGGTTTTCATCACAGCGGCCCATATCAGGGTCCAGCTGATTCGCCACCCAGCCTGCCAACCTGACACCATCACGGAGAATGGCTTCCACTGTCAGTAAAGCATGGCTGATACAACCCAGCTTCATGCCAACCACCAATATGGCAGGGGTATTCAACGCTTTTGCCAGTCCGCTTATCATCTCCCGCGAGTTCAGTGGCACCCGCCAGCCACCGGCGCCTTCGATAAGCGCCAGGTCATTGTTACGCATCAGGGCCCCGCGGCTGTAACCCGCCAGTCGATCCAGGGTCATTCGCACACCGGCTTCCTCTGCCGCAATATGGGGGGCAATGGCAGGTGCCAAGGCCAGGGGGTTGACCTGTTCGTAAGGCAGGGCAAGCGTCATGACCGCCATCAGTGCCAATGCATCCTGATTGCGCAAACCATTTTCCGTTTGGTGACATCCCGCTGAAACGGGTTTTAAGGCCAGGGTCGTTAACCCTTGTATGCGAGCCGCCTCAAGCAGCCCACAGGTGACGACGGTTTTCCCGGCATCTGTATCCGTACCGGTGACAAAATACGTTTTCCCCATTTATCGACTGCCCTTAAATATCTGGTTTCTGCAAGACGCCATAGATGACCTGATAGGTCAAGGGCAACCCTTCAGGCTGTCGTTTTTTTTCATAAGCCTGCTTCAGTACTTCGAGTTTCCGCCGGGTCAAAAGGCCACCTTTACCGGCCAATACGGTGTTAACCCCCAGAGCCTTCAAACTGCGTAACAGCGTGATCACGTCCGGATATAACAGTGTTTCAGGCTTCAGTGAGAAAGCCCGGCAAACCAGATCACTGGCCTTCAAGCACTGTTTCTGAGTCGCAAAAGTGTCGAAGCGGTTAACCCGATCCTTCGCTCCTGCCCGGCACCATGCCCTATCCAGCTCTTTCAGGCTGCCTTGCGCCAGGGTAGAAAAGACAAAAGTCCCGCCAGGCTTCAGTACTCTGCTGACCTGGCAAAGCACCCTGGCAAAGCTGCACCATTGAATAGCCAGACTGGAATAGACCAGATCGACAACGCTGGCCTGCAATGGCATGGCCTCAATATCACCAGAGCACCAGGCAACCCGGGGGTGGGTGTTTTGGTGCCGGGCAAATTGCAGCATACCCATGGCCAGATCCATACCGATAACCAGGGCATCGTCGTATCGTTCCGCCAGCGTCAGTGAGTGCAACCCGGTTCCGGTGCCCAGGTCAAGAATGCATTGGGAAGCCTGCAAGCCTATTGCACCCGGCGGTTCTGGCCCGGGCGGTTCTGAGATGAGCTGCGCCGGTAACCCCAGCATTGTCCGCGCAGCAACCCGCTTCTGTAGTATGGCCGCCTGATCATAACCGTCAGCAGCCCGGCTGAAATTGTCAGCGATACGCTGCTTGGCCCGGGCGTTTGCCCGGCCTGTTGTCACAATGTCGGTAGAGTCAGGTTGAAGGCCTGCCCGGACAAGCTGATTATGAACAGGGATCAGGCTCATGTTGCAACACTGCCCTCCCCGCTGGACAGTCTGCGTACCTCACTGATAACCGGCCCAGGATGGATCTGGCCATGGGTATGCTGCAATTTGCCCGGCACCAAAA
>NZ_JAHHPO010000319.1 GCF_024606365.1 Endozoicomonas sp. ONNA2 | reverse complement strand
ACGACCGGCTTCCGAAGGTTTCAACGTCTTCTGAAGTTACGGATTCAGGTTAATGCTTATCGCGCATTTGACTTAATAATAAATAATACTAATATGCTTGATGTACTTGTTGCGATTGTTGCTGACTTGGTTTGTTAATACCAAATAAAAAATCAACCACACGCCAGTGGAATCAATCGGATGTTTTGTTCAAAATAATTCAAATCTGTATTCAACGATCAATTAGCGATAGGAAATTTGGCTCGCACTCAACACCGAAGTGCCAAATTAGTAATGAACTATGAATAATCTATCTTTTGGAAACGTCAATAAGGCCTTTGATTATCTTGCATTAAATGATGACCAACCTGATCCGGTGAAGTCCGAATGCAGCTACCTGCCTGATCCAAAACAAAATCCCAAATCGATTAATGACAAGCCACTTGAGAAAAGGCTTTGTACTCACTGTGAGTTATCCGCTCTTCCCCATGCTGATACTCCCGGTCATAAATCTGACCGTTTTGGTCACATCCCGATTTTAAAAGCTGTTTGCAAGGGTCAAACCAAAATACTTCAGTCATTACTGCAAAACGCCCCTGATGCCGTAAATACAAAATTCAATTTTCCTGAGCTTGGCCGGGATATCACGTTACTATACGCTGCTGTTGCCTTTAGACAGCCCTCCGCCGTCAAGGTCCTGTTGCAGTTTGGGGCAGATGCCAATGCCCTCTGCCAACCCTCATGGACCGGGTCCTCCCACTACAGCACCCCCCTGATGGCCACCATTGATATTAACTGCCAAAAAAAGGCGCAAATTGAAGTCGTTGACATGCTGATCAAACAGGGGGCTAACGTTAATGCAATCAAGAGCGAGTCTGGCAGGATGCTTACCTGGCCCCCCCTTACGGTGGCTGCCTATGCAAAAGACATCAAAACCGTTGAACTTCTGGTGAATCGTGGGGCTGATGTGGATGCATGCTTCAGTGATAGTGATATCGATAAGATAAACGGCTGTACACCCCTGATGATGGCTGCCAGTTGTGGCCATACCAGAGTCGTTCAATATCTGTTGAAGAAAGGAGCAAACGTCAATGCTGGCCAGTACAATGCAGGCGAGCAAAACGGCCGTACAGCTATGACCCTGGCCGCAATGTCCAACCATACCGAAGTCGGAAAAACTCTGATGGAGTACGGGGCTGATGTCAATGTTGCCATGAGCAATGCCGGTGTTGAAGAGGGGTGCACACCTGTGATTGCTGCTGCCAGCAGAGGAAACCGCCAATTCGTCCAGTTTCTCCTGGAAAACAATGCCGACGTCAATGCCACCATGAGTTCCGGCGCAAAAAAAGGCTGGACTGCGCTGCTTTGTGCAAGTTGTAACGGTTGCAAGTCGATCACCAAATTACTGTTGGACCATGGCGCAAATATCAATGCTGCCGAAAGCGATGAGGGTGCCGCCAAAGGTCGGACACCCTACATGGCAGCGTCTGAAAATGGTTTCAAAGGGGTTGCCAAACTCCTGCGGGAGCGTGGCGCAAAACTCCCCCCCCAACAAATAACACCACAGTCAGATTTTCAGACGATTATGAATTCCCAACCTTGTGACGCAGTTGAAGGTCTCGTTGACTGACAACAATGAAAACTATGAGAGGCCTTTGCCGCTCCCGCAGAAGCCAGTTCATATCCGAAAGGTGGAATTGGTACTTTTATAAGTCTTTAGACGGATAAGGAATATGATGAACAAGCTTGCCAGTTTGCCCTTTTTCAGGAGTTCTCATGAAAATCCCTTGATTAATCATGACCCCTCTGACCCCCGTTCATGTCTGGTGAAAACCAAATGCGGCCACGTATTTGCACTGGAAAACATTACCAATTCGTTTAACGAAAAAAAACTTGAAGACAGACGTTGTTCTCGCTGCAAAAAGTTGGCTCTTCCTCTTAAAGTGCTTGAAGGCTGTCCTGATAAAAATAACCCTTACTGCCTGAGCCCGGCTTTGGAAGCTGCCGGCAAGGGTGATATTAAAACGCTCAAGTTATTATTGGACTGCAACCCTGACGTTGCGAAGGCCATCTACCATAACCCTCCGCATAAAAACGAGATCACTTTGTTACACGCCGCTGCCAGCCATGGGCAGGTCTCGGCAGTCAAACTCCTGTTGGAATATGGCGCCACCCCCAACTCCAGAACATCAACGTGTTTAGATACCCCCCTGATAAATGCTGTTTTAAATGGACACCACCAGGTTATTGACCTTCTGGCGAAATATGAAAATGAAACTCCCGTAAATTTTCCGGACCACTTTTTCGATGATTGGTACTTGCCACCCTTGATATTCGCTCGCGATATCAAAAGCGCACAAATTTTGGTTAACCACAAGGCTGATGTCAATGCAAGGGCCTACACACCCGGTTGGATTCAGGAGCACAACATGACACCACTGCTTATTGCTGCCCGTGATGACAACGCCTCTTTGGTAGAATTCCTGGTGCAACACGGAGCGGATGTTAATGCTGCCATCTTCAACAATGCAACCAAGAACGGCCTTACACCCCTGTCTACCCAAAATGGCAACGCCTATATTGTGGAATGCCCGTTACAAAACGGAGCTTATGTTGATGCTGCCATGGACTGTGCAACTGATAACTACGACGCGACCCCCCTGTTAATCGCTAGTCGGCGCGGACATACTCAAGTTGTAAGTATCCTGTTAAAGTATGGCGCTAACGTCAATGTGATGGTCCATGCAGAAAATGAACGCGGGTTAACACCCCTGATCGCTGCTGCCACGCATGGATGCCATAAGACCGTCCAGCTGCTCTTGAAAAATAATGCCGATGCCAATGCGGTCGTTACCGGCAAAGATTTAGAAGGCTGTTCAGCGCTATGGCTTGCTGCCTGTAACGGTCATCACAAGATTGTCGAACTATTGCTGAAATACAAGGCAGATCCCCATGTCATTGATAAAAAGGGTCGATCAGCCTATGATGCGGCGATTAAAGAAAAGCACCATAAAATTGCCAAACTCCTGAAGGAGCATGGTGCAACGACAAACACGCCCAAGAATCAAACCTCGGTTAAATCTGCATCAGGCGAGCAGAAGCCACTGATACCTGATGTCAACAACCCCCACACTGATGTATAAAAATTCTATTTAACCATTCTCGATAAGTGCAGCTTTTTGTTTTCCACAAACTGGCTGCGCGTTTATTCTGGTTAACATTTACAGTGGATCATTTCAGCCAGTGAAGAGTCCACGGTTACATCCGATCAGCAAAAATGCCTGATTATAGATCGTCTCTCTCCCCGATGCCCTGATAATCAGGCAACTAACAATCAACGGATGAAAACCGTGCAACAAATAAACACAGCCTCTCCAAATGGTCTATTTTAATAACGGTGTTCCTGCTACAGCATATAGAGACAATTGAACTTGTGACACAGAATGCTGTTTTCTATGGCCCCTGATACAACCTCATTTACTGAATGGTCTGATACCCATGAAACGATTGCTGACAATTATATTTACATTGTGTTCAATGGCACAGTTCTCAATGGCTGCCCAATATCTGGATATGCCGCCAAGCTATGAAGAGGCAACGACCTATACAATCCACCTGAAACCCGGTGATGACAGAGAAATCAGCATGAATGAAATCTTCCGTCTTTCCAGCGAGGGTTATACGTCAATCAGAATCAAAGTTGCCACTACCAGAGTAAACAGGGCAAAGCCAGCCAGGCGGTACCCGTTTGTCCATAACGATATACCTGAACGAATCCCGCATTGCCGCCTGTTAAGACAGCATGACTATGATGACAATTATCGGGTATTACTGGACAACACAATTTATCAGTCCAATCTCAGTTACGATGATGCCACTTTACTGATTGGCAAACTCGTATCGGTTAATGCCTGCAGGTTTTGATACTGGTAATACTATTTTGTTCCTGCAAACAAGCTCTTCATGTTTCAATAATGGAACTTTTATCTAATTTATCAGGCTGATGTTAGTGAAGTGCATTTAACTTTTGATTTTTGCACACTTGACCAGGACTGATTCCATGAAACTGAACTGCTTAACTTTCAAGCTAATTGCCCTGATACTTTATACTATTGTACTGCCAGCCAAGGCTTTTGAAGCTACCGCCTGGGCTGTCAATAATGACTTACCCCCAAGTTATTAAGATGCTGTGGCCCATTCCACGTATACCATCCAGCTCAAGCCGGGGGACAACAAGTTCATATCCAAATTTTTATTAACACATGTATTGAGGCAGTTAAGGATACAAAAATGAACAAGCTTACTTGTATGCCCTTTGTCAGGAGATCTCATGAAAATAATGCCGTCTTGATTAATCATGACCCCTCTGACGCCAGTTCATGTCTGGTAAAAACTGAATGCGGCCATGTATATACATTGGACAACATTACTAAATCGTTTGACGGAAAAAAACTCAGAGACAGACGTTGTTCTCGCTGCAATAAGTTGGCTCTTCCTCTTCGAGTGCTTAAAGGCCGTCCTGATGAAAATAACCCTTACTGCCTGAGCCCGGCCCTGGATGCTGCCTGCAAGGGTGATACAAAAATCCTCAGGTTATTATTGCAAAGCCAGCCTGAACTTGCGCTAGCCAACTTGCGTAACCCACAGGATGAAAGCGAGATCACCTTATTATACGCCGCCGCCAGTCATGGGCAGGTGTCTGCCGTCAAACTCCTGTTGGAGTATGGGTCAGATGTTGGCGCCACCGAAAGATTCGGAGCAGAAAGGGGGTTCTATACCCCTCTGATCATCGCTCTCGTTAATGGACACCATGACGTTGTCGAGATTCTCGCGAGCGATAAAACTGCCGTGAATTCACCAGACAGCTCTTCCGGTCATTTGTACTACTTGCCACCTTTGGTAATGGCCAAGGATCTCAAAAGTGCACAAATCCTGGTCAACAACAAGGCTGATGTCAATGCAACAGCCTGTGGTGGTGATGCGCACAGCGCTACCCCCCTGTTTTTTGCTGCTCAGAAAGGCAACGCCTCCATGGTGAAATTTCTGGTGCAACACGGAGCGAATGTTAATGCTGTCATAAGCAACAACCCGGGTAAGAACGGCGTTACCCCCCTGTTTTCTGCTGCCTTGGAGGGCAACGCCTCTATCGTGGAATACCTCTTGCTGCACGGAGCTCATGTTGATGCTGTCACGGAAGTCGACGCTGAAGACATCGGCTTGACACCCCTGTTAATCGCCAGCAAGAACGGACATACTCAAGTTGTAAGAGTCCTGTTGAAGTATGGGGCTAACGCCAATGGCATGGTCCATTCAGAACAACAGCGCGGGTTAACATCTCTGATATTTGCTGCCATGTATGGAAACCTCAAGATCGTCAAACTGCTTTTGAAAAACAATGCCAACGTCAATGCGGTCATCACTAGCGGAGAGTTTGAAGGCTATACAGCGCTGTGTTTTGCTGCCAAGAACGGTCATGGCAGGGTTGCTGAAATATTGCTGAAAAACAACGCAGATGTCAATGTAGTCCAAAAAAACGGTAAATCAGCCTTTGACAATGCGGTTGAGAATAAGCACCTAACAATCGCCAAACTCCTGCAGATGCATGGAGCAAAGGAAAAATTGGGGTCATATATGGTCCGCCCCGCATTGCAAGGGAAAGTTTTCCATCATGACTA
>NZ_JAHHPO010000318.1 GCF_024606365.1 Endozoicomonas sp. ONNA2 | reverse complement strand
CCTGTTTAGGTTTTTAAATTCAGGAGAGGCGACAACTATGTTGGCACAGGGGGCATAGCTACGCCCGTTGATGATGAAGTGATCTACTTGACCAACAGTCCCTCGTCCAAGATTTCCGACATATTCTATCTGTCCCCCCGACCTTGCTCTTTTTGTACGCGGGCCAATGTCGGAAAAATCACCGGCTATCGATGTGTTAGCTGATGCATTTTGTGCCTGCAGTAAATTACGTTGTAACACGCTTTCTACTTTTTCAGGGTCAATCTCACCTACCGGAAAACGACTGTTGATGTCAGTTCTAAATTCCGGATCACGGAATTGAGGAGCCAGAACTTGCATTAATTTACCACCGACTAACCCACCAAGTTCTGTGAATTGACGAGCATTATCAACCGTTAGTTGTGAACCGGACATATAGAGTGGAACTGTCTTGGCAGTTATCTGGGCCACCCGCCGCACCATCCCCCAGGCGTTTCCCAGCCAAGATGAAGAGTTGCTTTCCAATTCCCCCCTGGCAACCAATGTTCCTGTATCGTCACCTTCCCGACGAACCGATAAATTTGCCAAATCATTTTTAACCATGCGCACAGAACGCGCAATTGACGAACTGGAAGTTGCGGAGTCAGAAGGGCAAGATTTTCTTTTTCTGCTGGCAGTATTCTGAGTAGCATCAGTTGAATCTACAGGAAAGTGACTGGATCCACTGGTCGTTGAACTTGGTAACATGAGGATTAATCCTGAATTCATTAAAACTTATTGGACCTGTCCTAACCCCCAAAAGTTCAGTGTTATCAACGTTTATTTATGGGACTATTCCACAAATATCTAATTCTGAGTAGAAAAGGACGTTACCGTCCTCAGCCCTCGGTCGAGTAAACCGAAGGAACCTCTCCCTTCCGCACCGGGTAGCAGGAGCTGCCAATTGCAACTCCAACCCCCTCAGATCCCGACGTGCAGATTTCCCGCACCGGGCTTTTCGACATTTGACTTACAGCACAGACATTAACGGCATCTTCCAAAGGGAGGCGGTTATCTTGGGCCTCTGTCACGACGACTGGGTCAGCTCAGCCACCTTCAGCACGGATAGCCGCCCTGTGATCACTGCCAGTCATGATTCAACGGTGAAAATTACTGGGTTACAGCAGAATAATTGATAAAACTTTTTTTAAAAACACGGATCTAATAAAAAATATCCTGATTACCACTGATCGTACGTCATGATACAGAGAAAGTTTATTTAAGAAT
>NZ_JAHHPO010000317.1 GCF_024606365.1 Endozoicomonas sp. ONNA2 | reverse complement strand
CACATCCATGTGGTCGTGCGCGAGATTCGGGGCAGTTTATGAAATATCCGGGTTAATCATTGTCAAACCGATGGTTCATTCCCTGTTATTTCTTGCCAAGCAACCGACATTTCCCCACATTGATGGTTAACTGGAGGCGTCCCGATGGCCGATTCCGCATCCCCCGGCACAAAGGTGTTGAGCGTTTTCAAGCTGGTTATGATTACCTCGGCCTTTGTCATCAGCATTCGTAATATGCCGATGATTGCTGAAACCGGTTTGGAGATGCTGTTTTATACGTCCATTCCGGCCATTCTGTTTATGATCCCGTGTGGCATGGTGTCGGCAGAGCTTGCTACCGGTTGGCCTCAGGCCGGTGGGGTGTATGTCTGGATACGCGAAGCCTTCGGAGAGCGGTGGGCGCTGCTTGCCATGTGGTTTCTGTGGGTGCAGATGTTTTTTGGCATGGTGATGATTCTCTCCTTTGTGGCTTCCATGTGGGCGTTTGTTTTCAACCCCGGGATTGCCACCAATAAAGTTTATCTCATCATTGTTATTATCGGTATGTATTGGCTGTTGACGTTTATCAATTTCGGCGGCATGAAAGCTTCAAGTTTTATCAGTACCTGGGGGGTTATTCTTGGCGTGTTTATCCCCGGTGGCCTGATCATTGTGCTGGCCATTGCCTATCTGATCCAGGGTGATCCTGTTCAGCTTGGCTTTGCCGCGAAAGAATCCAGTTTTGTGCCTGATCTGGCAAACGGTAACACATGGGCTTTCTTCACCGGTATGGTGTTTGTCTATGCAGGCCTGGAGATGTCGTCAGTGCACGCCAATGAAGTGAAAAACCCACAAAGGAACTATCCGGTAGCCCTGTTTCTCGGCGTGCTTCTCTTACTGGTTTTAAATATCTTTGGCTCAGTAAGTGTGGCTATCGTGGTACCCCATGAAAATATCAGTCTGGTGGCTGGCATCATGCAGGCATTTACTGACTTCTTTCATCACTTCCACCTGGACTGGCTGGTTCCCGTTATTGCTTTTCTTGCGGCGCTAGGCGCTACAGGGCAAGTGAGTACGTGGGTTCTTGGCCCTTGCAAGGGGGTGCTGGGTGTAGCCAAACGGGGGGACCTGCCGCCATGGTTTGCCAAAACCAATAGCGCCGGTGTACCTACAAACCTGTTGATTCTTCAGGCGCTGGCCATTTCTGTCGTAGGGCTGACCTATCTGATTATTCCCGGTGTCAACGAAGCGTTCTTTTTGCTGTTAATCATGGCGACACAAATGTATATCGTCGTCTATCTGTTTATGTTCGGCGCTGGCATTAAGTTGCGTTATACCTTCCCGGATGTGCAGCGGGCTTACAAAGTCCCTGGTGGCCATATCGGTATGTGGATTGTCGCTGGTGCCGGTTTCCTCACCGTGCTGTTCTGTTTCTTTGCCGGTTATATCCCTCCCCAGCAGATATCAGGGCAGATCAGTGCGTTGTATAAGCCATTTCTAATTATTGGCATGGTGGTAATGGGGGTTATCCCGCTGATTATCTATCAGTTCCGTCGACCTGAATGGAAGACTGCCACCGACACTCAATCGTGAATAAGCCTTTAAAATACCTGAGCAGAGGAGCAAATCATGAAACCTGTGGATATTGATGCCCTGTTTCTTGGTCCCAAATCTGAAAACCGGGATTTCTTTAAGGAAGCGCTTGATTTCATGATGGATGAGCATATTCACTGGCGGCGCAACTTTCATCCCGATGACAAAGATGCGATTACCCTGGAAAACAGACGTCAAGACGGGTTTATGTCCACCCTTGACCGGACCCGGGAGGTGTTGGATGAGTTATCGGATAAACTCAAGGCCAGTTCCTTACCCTGGCACTCACCCCGTTACCTGGGGCATATGAACTCCGATATTCTTATGTCGGCAACACTGGCCTACATGGGTGTCATGCTCTATAACCCCAACAATGTGGCTGGAGAGGCATCACCGGCTACCACCATCATGGAACTGGAAGCTGGCCAGCAAATGGGAAAAATGATGGGCTTTGACCCGGATAAGGTCTGGGGGCATATAACCAGTGGCGGACATATCGCTAATTTTGAGGCCCTGTGGTTTATGCGTGGGCTGAAATCCTTCCCGTTTGGTGTTAAAGCCGTAGCGCCTGAGCTGTTAGGGAGTCAGTCTGACTGGGAGTTATTGAATTTAACCCCCGGGCAAATTTTCCAATTGATGGACCAAACCAAAGATAAAGGCCTCTTTCTGGAAGCCAGAAAACACTCTGTACGTTATACAGGAATGACAGCCGACACATTGGGACAGCTGATCGTTCCTCAATCCCGACATTATTGTTGGGATAAAGCGGTGGATGTGCTCGGTCTCGGGCTGGACAACATGACCAAAATACAGGTGACCAGTGCCTTCCGTATGGATATGGGGCATCTCAGGGAAGTTGTCCTGGATTTAATGAATAAGAAAATTCCTATTATGGGCGTTGTGGCAGTGGTGGGAACCACCGAAGAAGGTGCTGTCGATGAGATTCACGAAATCCTGAAAATTCGGGAAGAAGCCGCAAGCAAAGGCATGACGTTCTACTTTCATGTCGATGCCGCCTATGGCGGATATAACCGCTCCATGTTTCTGGACGAGAATGATCAATTCATGTCGTACAGTGAAATGAAAGGTACACTGCACGAGGAGAAAATTGTTCATCGTGACCTGGACTGGCCTCCTGAGCGTGTTTATCAGGCGTACAAGGCTATGTCCGAAGCGGACTCCATTGTCGTTGATCCCCATAAAATGGGCTATACCCCCTACTCATCCGGTATGGTTGTTGCCCGGGACAAACGAATAACGGATCTGATCTCCTATTTTGCGCCTTATGTCTGGACAAAAGGCGACCTGATTACCACTGATCGTACGTCATGATACAGAGAAAGTTTATTTAAGAATAT
>NZ_JAHHPO010000316.1 GCF_024606365.1 Endozoicomonas sp. ONNA2 | reverse complement strand
TCGGAAATTTTTAGTGAATAGTGGTTCTATTTACTAAAAATTTTATCCTCAATGACTCGCGAACCTGGCTATATGATTCTCCGGTGGTTTAAACACGGCATTCGCTGACGAACTCTCGCCAGCTCATCCAGGTCCAGTTCTGCCATAATCACCGCGGCCCCTTCAGCAGGGGCTTGTGCAAGAATATCGCCCCAGGGTGAAATGATCATACTGTGCCCATAGGTCTGTCGGCCATCAGGATGAGTTCCCGCCTGATTGGCCGCCAACACATAACATTGGTTTTCAATGGCCCTGGCTTGCAACAGCACTTTCCAATGTGCTGCACCGGTTACTTTTGTGAAGGCAGAAGGAACGGTTAATATCGTTGCTCCCTGCTCCACCAGAGTGCGATATAGCTCGGGAAAGCGAAGGTCATAACAAATGGAAAGGCCCACCCTTGCCCCACCAATATCGACCAGCTCAGGGCCTGCTCCGGGGATAAAATCATCCGACTCCCTATATCGCCGGTCAGATACCTCTACATCAAACAGATGCATTTTGTTGTAACAGGTGACTTCATCCCCTGCAGGGCTGTAAACAAGGCATGAGGCATGGTTACGCCCATCGCCAATAGACCGGACAGGCACTGAACCGCCGATTAGCCAGCTACCCAATGTTTTGGCCGTGGATGCCATCCACTCCCTTATCTCATCAGCTTGCCAAGCCGCTTCAGCCTGAGGGCCTCCGAGCATGGCAAAACATTCGGGTAGCACTACAATATCTATTTGCTGTTGCTGCTGTTGTTGATGCGCCATTAACTGACATTCTATTTTAGCAAGATTTTCAGCAACGACTGATCCCGAGCATACCTGAACCACCGCCGCCTTGAGTTTACTCATTATTATTGGCCCATGCTTTTTAGCAGAATGGATGATATTTTATTCCTCGCAAGACTTCATAAACAACAGGGTGACCATTATTCACGGTTCAATCTGCTGACTATGGACGCAACAGGCCTTTAAGTAGTTGGCCGAATGGAATCGTATATTTCTGGCTAAGTGGGCAGTTACTATG
>NZ_JAHHPO010000315.1 GCF_024606365.1 Endozoicomonas sp. ONNA2 | reverse complement strand
TACTTAGAGAGCTTATCAAGTATTCTTATACCATGATTGATTTCGGGCGGTGAAGGATCCGGTAAAACCGGATCAGCACCTCGACTCTCTGGTTGCTGATGGCAACAGGCTGTACATCAAATGCATATTACGCTTCGCCAGCTGGAAATATTTCGCGCCGTCGCCCAGTACGGAAGGGTGACAAGTGCGGCTGAGAGCTTGCATATTTCCCAACCGGCCGCCAGCATGGCTTTATCTGAGTTGGAAAAGCATCTGGGACCACTGTTTGACCGTAATCAGGGCGCGGGATTGCGGATGAATGATTCCGGCCGCGCTCTATTGCCCAAGGCAAGCGAACTGATTGATCGCGCCAGGGAGTTGGAAAACCAATTTGCAGAAGATGGGTCTTATGAGTCAGGTTCTCTGGTTCTGAATGCCAGCTCAACCATAGGCAATAACCTGTTACCAAACATGCTTGCCCGGTTTCGGGAAAGTCATCCCGGCATCCGAATTGACCTGGAAATTGATAATACCCGAGTGATTGAGCAGCGGCTGCTGGATTTCAAGATAGACCTTGCCATGATCGAGGGTGTCTGCCTGCATCCGGATTTGGAGGTAACCACATGGCTTGAAGATGAGCTGGTGGTTATTTGCAGTCCCGATCATCCATTGGCCAATAAAGGCAATATTCCACTGTCATCACTATCTGATCAATTCTGGGTTTTAAGAGAGCCAGGTTCGGGTACGCGGGAACTATTCGATGAGATGATTGCCACTGAGCTGGCATCGGCAAAGATTGCCATGGTGCTAAACCGTTCAGAGGCGGTTAAACAGGCGGTCAGTGATGGCGTTGGTATCGCCTGTATTTCAAGCCTGGCGGCGAAATCCACACTGGATACCGGTCATATGGCAACAATTGGCGTTACCGGACTAAACCTGAAGCGTCATTTTTATTTACTGACCCATAAGAAAAAATACAAAAGTACAGTTTTTAATCAACTGTGCCAGTTTCTATTGGCATGGAAGCCTTTTAACAATGTTCATTTTTCGAACGACTGATTTGGCTTGCCAAATGTTTGGACGAATTCTCCTTTTTCTATACGGCTTGTACTGATCGACTAAACTATCAGATTTCAAGTTTTATGACTTTGTGAAATATTAATAGGCCAGTATGGTTTCGGTTGAATATAGGTACTATTACCCATATACTGCCAAAGCTGGAATGTCAGAAATCATTGATCAAATAACAGATACTGACACAATCCGACAAAAATGTTACGCATTGTGCATGGAACAATCTATTGCTCCCCCCTTTTCACGGTGAAAGTGGGGATTTTCTTGAGCTGTAGTTAACGGAAGTATGTCAGAAGCAAAAGTCTGGAAGCAGCAAATAGCAATTGGTCGTGATGACTGGTCTGGATTTGTCAGCCGCAAATCCAGTCGTACTGATCATCGTCAATACCTGTGGCTTCAACAGCCACCTGTCCATCGTGTTATTGTTGCACAGTTGCTGGTATCTGCTGTGCTGGCCATGGCACTGCTGCCACTGGGAATCACTGTTACATTGTCCTCGCTTCTGGGAGGGCTTTGTTGCTCTTTGCCCAATGCGTATTTTGTGTGGCGAGTGTTCCGTTACCGTGGTGCACGCTCGGCAAAACTGATTGTCAGCTCATTCTACCGTGGAGAAGCTGGCAAATTGCTACTGACCACCGCCGGCTTCACTCTGGTTTTTACCCTGTTCAAACCGCTGGAGCCAGTGGCACTGTTCGGATCATTCATCGCGGTTCAGGCGGTCAGCTGGTTTGCTCCATTGCTGGTTCGTGGGCAAAAGCCAGCCCGGTAATGGTTGGTACTAAACGGCCCGTCCACGGTGGTTGTTTGCTGAAAAGTGTTTAAGTGGAAAAACTGCTGAAGGTCTTACTGTTTGACTTTACATCAAAAGTCTATGGCACAGGCAGCTTTGATATTGACAATGTAATGGATGGTTTACAGGATTAGCCATGGCAAATACTGCTACTGAATACATACAGCACCACTTACAGAATTTGACCTATGGTCAGCTGCCTGCTGGTTATCAGCGAGTTGACGCCTATGGGCACCCCCAGGGTGTGCTGAGCGAGCCGACCTGGACGTTTGCCCTGACCCCCGCTGAAGCCAAGGAGATGGGCTTCTGGGCCATCCATGTGGACAGCATGCTCTGGTCGGTATTCCTCGGCTTTGTGTTTGTTCTCCTGTTTCGCTTTGTGGCCAAAAATGCCACCGCCGGTGTGCCCGGTAAACTGCAAAATGCCATTGAGTCCATTGTCGAATTTGTGGACACCAGTGTGCGCGAATCCTTCCATGGCAAAAATCCGCTGATTGCCCCCCTGGCCCTGACAATATTTGTCTGGATTTTCTTCATGAACCTGATGGACCTGATCCCTGTGGACTGGATTCCCGGCCTGGCAACGCTGGCAGGCATTCCTTACATGAAGATCGTGCCCTCGACGGACCCGAACATCACCATGTCCATGTCCATCAGTGTGTTCTTCCTGATGCTCTTCTTCTGGATCAAGGTAAAAGGTGTGTCTGGCCTGTTCGCTGACCTTGCCCTGCACCCATTCTCCAGCAAGAACCCGGTGGCGAAGGTTATTCTGATTCCTGTCAACCTGCTGCTGGAAACGGTCTCCCTGTTGGCCAAGCCCGTTTCCCTGGGTCTGCGACTGTTCGGCAATATGTATGCCGGTGAACTGATATTTATCCTGATTGCCATGATTGGCTGGGCGCAGCTGCCACTGCATTTTGGCTGGGCTGTCCTGCACATTCTGGTTATTACCCTTCAGGCTTACATCTTCATGACCCTGACCATCGTTTATCTGAGCAGCGTCCATGAAGAACACTGAGTGAAAGGTAGCCGGTCAGCGTATCCTGTTCAGGAGAGCTGGCCACTGGATAAATTAACTTTAACTAACCACTAAATGTCACAACACACGACTGATAGAGTCGGGAGGAAATATGGAACTGGTAGTTGGTCTGACAGTCATCAGTGTTGCCATCATGCTGGGTGTCGCGGCGCTGGCAACGGGTATTGGCTTCGCCCTGCTTGGCGGTAAATTCCTGGAAGGGGTTGCCCGCCAGCCGGAAACTGCGCCTATGCTACAAACCAAAATGTTCATCGTTGCAGGCCTGTTGGATGCGATCCCGATGATTGCCGTTGGTATTGCCCTGTTCTTCACCTTTGCTAACCCGTTCGTTGGACTGCTCTAGGCGCAGACGTTAATGCCCGACCAGGTGCCAATTGGCGCAGGTCGGTTCCCCCGGGAGCCGACCTGAGTTGCCAGAAGGCCAGGCTCTGAAAAGAGCCAACGACATTAACAACAAGAGGTATTGGCGTGAATTTAAATGCAACCCTGATCGGCCAATCCATCGCTTTTATGTTCTTTGTGTGGTTCTGCATGAAATATGTATGGCCACCTTTGACCAGGGCGCTGAGTGACCGACAGCAGAAAATAGCCGATGGTCTGGCTGCTGCTGACAAGGCAGAAAAAGACCTGGCACAGGCCAATGACAAAGCCGCGGCACTGTTGAAAGAGGCAAGGGCTGAAGCCCAGGGCATCATCGAGTCGGCGAACAAGCGCGCCAACCAGATGGTCGAGGATGCCAAGGTGCAGGCCCGTGCTGAAGGTGACCGCCTGAAGGCCGCCGCCGCTGCTGAAATTGAGCAGGACGCTAACCGGGCCCGTGAAGCATTGCGTTCCCAGGTGGCCAGCCTGGCTGTTGCCGGTGCCGAGCGAATTCTGGGTGCACGTCTGGACGAGGCAGCGAACAGCAAGCTGGTTGACGATCTGGCGGCTGAACTTTAAGGGGGCTGGAGATCATGGAATTAACAACCTGTGCCCGCCCCTACGCCAAAGCGGCTTTTGAATATGCCCGTGATGCATCACAGTTGAGCCAATGGTCCGACATGCTGTCACTCTGTGCCAGCGTGAGCGCGTACCGCAAAGTGGTCGAGATGCTGGGTAATCCCCGGTTAAGTGGTGCCCGGCAGGCAGACACCATCATCGGGCTGTGTCAGGGAGACCTGGACAGGCCATTTGAGAATTATCTTCGGGTGTTGTCAGAACATCGTCGTCTGCAACTGTTGCCCGAAATCACTGCCTTGTATAGCCAGTTGCGAGCGGAAGAAGAACGCTCCCAGCAGGTGCAGGTGACTTCAGCGTATCCCCTGAGTCAGGAGCAGCAGGACAAACTGGCGGAAAAAATGGCGGCCAGGCTTGGACGTTCCGTTCATCTGGTGACCGCCATCGACAATAGCATTTTAGGTGGCGTTATCGTCAAGGCGGGTGACCTGGTCATTGATGGCAGTCTCCGTGCCCGGCTGAGCAAGCTGGCCGATGCGATGATTTCCTGAGAATCAATAAAACTGTACGTCTGCGGTTTTTTTGCGAATAACGAGCGGGCAGGTAAGCTATGCAGCAACTGAATCCTTCCGAGATCAGTGACATCATCAAGAGTCGAATCGAACAGCTTGATGTGTCCAGTGAAGCCCAGAATGAGGGCACGATTGTCAGCGTAACTGACGGTATTGTACGTATTCATGGTCTGGCGGATGCCATGTACGGGGAGATGATCAAGTTCCCGGGCAATGTTTACGGTATGGCACTGAACCTTGAGCGTGACTCTGTCGGTGCCGTGGTATTGGGTGACTACGGCGATCTGGCTGAAGG
>NZ_JAHHPO010000314.1 GCF_024606365.1 Endozoicomonas sp. ONNA2 | reverse complement strand
GGTATTCCTTACCAGCTTGGTGGGCTGGTTTGGCTGGGTTCACAGAATAGTTACTGTTTTATTAAGTGATCAAGAATAAGGATTACGATGAAAATGCGACGACTTGGTTGTATATCAAGTGGCTGCAGTCGGGCAGGAATACTTTCCCAATGCCCAGCTCGTAATAGCTTTGGTGGTACACTCAACTCCCGGTTCCAGAGCCGCGCATGATGAGCACAACAGTTACGGATAAACGTCAGTGTATGTAGCCAGCTGCCCAGTACGGAGTGGGGCGTATTAAAGCGTTTAGCAATTTGTTTTCGATCAGAATCTTTAGCTAAACCTTGATACAAGTGAGAAAGATTCCCAAAACTTAGCTCCTCCAACATTGCCCAGTTAGGCATCAACCTCGGAGAGTCGTATTGGGACGGATAAAAACGCAGATAGTTTTCTTTTTTTCTACCCTCAATACGTTGTTGCTTAATATGGTCAGGTACTCTGCTTCTTTGGATATTGGTAATATCTCGTGCCAACGCTCTTTCTTCTTTTTTGATTTTGTCTTCTATTTCAGTTAACAAACGATGATGTTGATAGTCACCTTTGAACAATTGATTATCCATATACCAGTGAGCACCATAAGATGGCCCCATATGGTTACCAATTGCAGAACGCATGGCGACTTCAAAGCGCTCAACAGCATCCATTACGATGAGACGCAGTTCCCGGTCAAATGCATACAGTTCAACAATTTGTTGAAAACACACACCTGGCCTGAAAAAATGAGAGGAGTCACTTTCCTGAAAGGGGCGCATGTAAGCTGAAAGCCGAAAAAAACTGATCACCTCAAGGTATCGGGCAGCACGATCCGGGCTCCTTATTGTTAATCCCCGCTCGGTAAGTAGTTCAATTTGTTGTTCTACAGTCAATGCTGGCTTGGTGAACTCAATCATCCATTTGCTCAAAACAGAGGCATAAAAAACCCGCTCGATTTGTGCTTGAAGACCGAAGTCTACCTAGGCATGGCGGGTGTGTTACTGTGAAATATAGGTTTTGGGATGAAATGCGTCAAGCACAATTTACCCTCAGTTATCCATAGCAGAAAAATATTATCTGATATTTTTTTATATAAATAGCTTTTATTTTACTGCATCAATGAATTACCATCCGTTCCAGCCCTGTGCATTACTCGACAACCGAGGTGTCAGGCGCTTGAATGTCCACGGGAAGCTGGGGGGCCTTTATTCAAGATTCCGAGTAGAAGAGGCCGTTACCGACCTCAACCCTCACAGACCCGGACGTGCC
>NZ_JAHHPO010000313.1 GCF_024606365.1 Endozoicomonas sp. ONNA2 | reverse complement strand
ACGTTTATTATAGCAGCTGATTCATGACGTACGATCAGTGGTAATCAGGAAAAATTTAACCCGCTAACAAAAAAGCCCGAAAAATCGGGCTACCGGAGTAGTAAGTAATCTACTGCTGCGAGTACTTGTGTGCTCGTCCTGGCTGTATTATCAATCAGGGTCTGCGGCAGTTCCCATGCTGCGGGGATTGCAAGTGGCAACATCTTCATATGAACCAACATTTTCATATATGTGTGCATATCGGGGCATCTCATCATCCCTGAGTTTCTCATAATGGAACGGGTCCCTTGTCAGCATGGATAGTTTTCCGGTAATGCTGTTTTTTTCAGCCCGGGCGGCTCTGGTGATGGTATTCTGAAGACTTGTTCACCGGCAGGATCCCCCCTTGCCTCCCCCCTGAAGGCTTCTGTCCCGGGTTGTTCAACTGTCTCCTGAGTCGCAGCATTGATTGTCACCAATTCCTGCAGGTCCTCCGCATCGGCGGGGGATGACCTGCGGTGATAATGACGATAGATGCACACCCCTGCCACAACTGTCAACACTGCAGCCCCGGCAATAGCGGCTATTACACCAGCACTTAAAGAGCCCCCTGCCACAATGGCGGGCACTGCCGTGATGGTCCCCGGCAGTCCGGAAGAGTTCATGGTGGTGTTCGATACCGTTGACAGCGTTTCTGTCACCGATGCCGGGGTTGCCGGTACTTTTGTCGCCCCCCCGGCCATGCCTGAAGAACGGCTAATGGGTTGGCTCAGGTTGCTGGCACCAATATCGGTGGTTTGGTTATAGGTGCCATTGGGTGGGTGGTTGGGGCCGGTGCCAATTTTATCCGGGGATTCAGTGTTATTGAGTTTGAACACCTGGCGGGTAGCTATTGGCGGCGTCGGACTGGAAGAGACAGGGTTGCATAACTCCGCCCGCTCATCCGTGCCATCCATACAATTATTTTCATCATCGCATAAAAATTTGTCGCGAACACATTTATCGTCGCAAAAAACTTTACTTCCCAGTCTATCGCAGTCAGCTTCTGTACAGTTCTCATCGGAGCGATCGCCGCAATTATCCCAGCCATCACATAGCTCGTCGGAGTGAATACATTTGTTATCGTCGCATAAAAAGTTACGTCCCAGTCTATCACAGACAGCTTGTGTGCAGTTCTTCTCATCGGAGCCATCACCACAATCCTCTTCCCCATCACATACCCAGTCGTCGTCAACACATCTATCGTTGCAGAAGTGGCTATGTCCCTCCAGCCTGTCACAGTCAGCTTGTGTGCAGTTCTCATCGGAACCATCAGAGCAATCGTTGTCCCCATCGCATTGATGTTCAGCATAATAACATTCGCCGTTGTCACAGCGGGATTCATCAGCAGCGCATGTTGCATTAGACCCTGTGGTCGGGATGGACGTCGGGGTGTGTGCAGGCGTTGTTGCTGATGACCCGCCAACAGCGGCAAGGCTGGCCAGAGCCCCCAGTGCCAGGGACGTGCCTGGTAGCGGGCCAGTCCGGGTAGAAGCGGTGGCCAGTGGGCTGGTCCGTTGTGGTGTTTGCTGCAGTGTCTTTTTTTTCTTGCCCTTGTCGTTTGTTGGGGAACCGTCCACTGAGCTGTCTGCCCGACTCTGCCCGGATGCCGAAGCGATTGTCGTCCCCAACTGATCCTTGAGCCGGGCCGCCGCAGAAAGGGTGACACAACCCTCCAACAGCGTACGGATCTCTGCTGGCAACACAGTGTAAGGCGACACCAGTCGGGCACCCAGGCCAATACCCTGAAGCAAGCTACCGTTCTGCCCATCGGCGCTGCCAATGGTGAAGGCCGGACCTTCATACGGTTGCGCCGACTGCTGCTGCCCGGGGGGAATATAACCGGGATGCAATGACTGCAACAACGGATGCACAAATCGGAGGGCCACATCCAACCCTGCCCAAAGCACCTTGTTCACAGTTGGCTGAACGGGTGCGGACCCAGATGCGGTGGATGTGCCTGTTGGCTGAAGGGAAGATTGGGATATCACAGCTATTACCTCGCAAAATAAGGGCAAGGGTAGACGAGGCTCATGCAGTGAGAAGAACCTTTTGAAATATTGACCACAGGCAATGTGCAAAATCTTGCATAACAGGAAAAAGCCGGGTGGTTAGTTAGTGTACTGCCTGATACTCCCCACCCTGGCGCACCCGAAGGGCATAAAGACGAGGGTTCTTGATCGCTCAGGAATGTTTCTGTTTCACAATTCGTTGCCCGGGGAACAGTGGGGCCGCCCGGACTTGGTTATCCCATAAAAATTCCCATAGTGAGAACTTTTACGCTGATGAAGCAACGGGGGCGCCCAGGAGGCTGTCCAAGAATAGACTGCCCTACACGGCAACTGCTCCTGCGTTGCTCTAGCTCCAGCAGCCATGCAGTCGTGCGGTGGCAGCAAATTGGTCTAAAAATCCGCTTTTGTTCGGCAAATAGCCCCGATATTCACCTCACAAAACCGAATTTTTATCCTCAATTTTCTGTCGTCCTCGCTATGGGGACGCCCAGTCGGGCGCTATTCTCGGACAGCCTCCCAAGCCAATTACCCTTGGACCCCGTTCAGGGTGGAGATTATGCACCTCAAACTCATTGGAATGATCTACTCTGCAGCAGTTCTCATTCTGCGCAGTTGGCTGGTGTCAACATATTCATAAGTGGCACCATCTTCATATTCTCTGTTATCAAATTCGCTATCATATTCATCTTCAAGTTCATAATATTCGACAACATCATCATATATGCGATCATTTTTATCTACGCCAACATCTTCATATATCCCAGTGTCTTCATATATGTGTTGTTCATGCCGGTTAGTGACCTTATTCCTGAGTTCATCAAGCAACGGGCCCCTTGCCGATATGGGTTGTATTTCCGGTTCTGCCGTTTTTTGCCGTTCGGGTAGCTTTGGCAGAAGTACTCCGGCAGGCTCCTCTATCGACGCTCTCCTGGCGTCTTTTGCCATCGATTGAGTAACCTTATTCCTGAGTTCCTCAAGGAACGGGCTCCTTGACGGTATGGGT
>NZ_JAHHPO010000312.1 GCF_024606365.1 Endozoicomonas sp. ONNA2 | reverse complement strand
TTTCCCATTTTAAACTCAGTGTTCCTGATGATTGCGGTGGAACATCTGAATATGTGGAAGTTATTTTCAGACAATTCCTTAGTGACACCCTGGGAACAGAATCCCCAGTGGGTAGAGGGTGATCTCTATTTCGATTGGGCTGGCAAAAGCCTTTTAATCTCCACTGCCTTAATCTGACCCAGTGGAACCATCATTTAAACGACAAATGTCCCGTGATCAGGATTAGCCATGCAAATCAGTGAACTGGCACAAGGTATCAGCGCCCGTTTTGAAAAAAGCCGGATTGTCTTCTGGTACGATCCGGAGGAGAGTTTTACGGAAGAGCTTGAGCAACTCTCTACCCCTGACAGTGGCCTGCCTGATGGTGTGCGGGTACTGAATATGGGGCAGGAGTCGGTGCTGGCCACCAAAAAGCGTATGGAGATGGATGAACCGGCTGCCCGCTTTTTACTCTATTTTCCTTATATGGAGCCGGAACCTGAACAGGACTGGCTGCTGGATATCCGCCTGTACAGCGAACAGTTTTATGCGGACCACAGCTCCATGCTGCTCAATGAGCTGGGGATTCCCCGGATGTCCCTGCGTGGTCATATTCGCCAGCGGCAGTCGTTTTTTGCCAGCAAGCAGCGGATGGCCCAGCTGAAAAAATGGGTGACGGAAAGTGAAGATGAGCGGTCGCTGGATCGCAAGATGATGGCGGTGGTGAGCAAAGCGGATTCCGCCGAATTGAGCGATATTCTGTTCAGCCTGTTGCGGGAGTATGCGGGGACGCTTGTCGGGGCAGAGGATGAGCCGGATGCGGTGTCGGAATACCCGCTGTTCCAGCAGATTGGCAAGTTTCAACTGGAGCCTGCGCTCTGGGCGCTGTTATCAGAGGCCTATGGTTATACGGTGGAGCAGCCGAGTTTCGGGGATTTTGTGCTGAAACTGTTCTGTACGGAATTCTGGAGCCAGATTGAAGGCGGTGAACGGGACTGGCTGCTGAACAATGTGATGAAAACGGCGTCCGGTCGATCGACGGCACTGGCCCTGATGGGCAGCTGGCGTGATAGCCGCGCCTATGCAGCGGATTATGAGCGTATTGCCACGGTGCTGGCGAAAAAGCTGGAGGTTGCTGACCGCTGTCGTCAGTTTCAGCCCATGCAGCTGGTGGAGTGTGAAACCTTTGAGGCGGTTGAACAGGCAATTATCCGTGGCCTGGTGAACGATCTGCTGGACAGTGGCAAATTGCCGGATCGCAGTTTGTTTGAGTCATTATTGTCCCGGCGGTTGCAGAGTTACTGGGCGCAGCCGTCTGCCCGCAATGGGCGGGAGTATCAGGCGATCTATCAGGCGTTGCGGGCGGCCGAGCAGTTGCTGCATCTGCGCCATCGTTTTGTGGATGGTTTTCATTTTGGCTCTCAATTTGACAATGCCAAAGCCCTTTACAACGGGTATGTGGAGGAGCTGTATCAGTTTGACCAGGCTTACCGGCTGTTTAACGAGCATGTGCTGTCGGTAATGAGCAAGGGGGCGGATATTCTCCGGGCGCTGGATGACGCCGTGGAGAATCTGTATACCCAGTGGTTTCTGCCGGAACTGGGGCTGGCATGGGATCGCCATCTCTCGGGGGAATCTCTGCTGGATAAGTGGCAGCTGTCGGGAGTTCCCCGGCAGAACGACTTTTACGACCGGGAGGTGAAGGCCCGGCTGAAGAGCAAAAAGGCTAAGCGGGTGTTTGTGATTATCTCCGATGCCCTGCGCTATGAAATTGCCCGGGAGTTGGGGGATACGATCAATCAGGAAAAACGCTTCAAGGCAGAGCTGGCTACCCAGCTTGGGGTATTGCCCAGTTATACCCAGCTGGGTATGGCCGCATTATTACCTCATCAGCAGTTGAGTTACCAGGCAACAGAGGGTGGTGCTGCGGTACTGGCGGATGGTCGTTCTACCCAGGGGCTGGAGAACCGGAATGCCCTGTTGCAATCGGTCAATGGCATGGCGGTGACCGCCAAAGAGTTGATGGGCTGGAGTAACCAGGAAGGTCGGGAGCGGGTCCGGCAAGCGGAGGTGGTGTACATTTATCACGATACCATCGACGCTATTGGCGATAAGGCCGGTACGGAAGAAAAAACCTTTGAAGCCTGCCGACTGGCGGTTTCTGAGCTGAAAGACCTGGTGGGCCGGGTAATTAATCGCCTGAATGGCAGCCAGGTGGTGATCACGGCCGATCACGGGTTTCTGTTTCAGCAAAAGGCGCTGACGGCCAATGACCGGACGGTGCTGCATAGCAAGCCCGGTGGAACCATTGAAGCGAAGAAACGCTATATTGTCGGTGACCAGTTGCCAGCGGATGATAATTGCTGGCATGGTCGGCTGTCGGTGACGGCAGGCGGTGATCCGTCTTCATCCCGGGGTACGGAGTTTCTGTTGCCCAGGGGCAATCAGCGTTTTCACTTTGTGGGTGGGGCGCGGTTTGTTCATGGTGGTGCCATGTTGCAGGAGATCTGTCTGCCGGTATTGACCGTGCGGGAACTGCACAAAGCCCAGGCCGCAAGCCATGAGAAGAAACCGGTGGAAGTGCTGGTGGCCAGTCAGCCGATTCGGCTGGTGAACAATATTGATAAGATCCGGTTGATTCAGACGGAGCCGGTGGGTGGGCAGTTTATTCCCCGGCAGCTGGATATTATGGTGGTGGATGCTGCGGGGAATGCGGTGTCCAGCCGTGAAACCCTGACCTTTGACAGCACCGGCACGGCCCTGGATGACCGGGTGCGGGAAGTTCGGTTGAAGTTGATCGGCTCGTCATTCAGCCGTACCGATTCGTATTTTCTGCTGCTGGAAAATGTCGAGACCCATACCACCTATGCAAAATACAATGTCACTATTGATTTGGCATTCCAGGATGATTTCTTTTAATGACTGAAAATGTGAATGGCTTTGATGGTCAGCGGGAGGCTGACCTGGATGCTCTGCTGAATGAGCACTTCAAAGGCCGGGTGGTGCGCAAGGATCTCACCAAGCAGCTGAAGGAAGGGGCCAATGTTCCGGTGTATGTGCTGGAATATCTGCTGGGTATGTATTGCGCTTGTGATGATCCGGAAGTAGTCAGCAGCGGGCTGGAGAATGTGAAGCGCATTCTGGCGGAGAATTATGTCCGCCCGGATGAGGCGGAGAAGGTGAAATCCCTGATTCGGGAACGGGGCAGCTTCAAGATTATTGATAAGGTCAGTGTCAAACTGAATCAGCGCAAGGATGTATATGAGGCGGCACTGTCCAACCTGGGCATTAAGGATGCGCTGATGCCTTCTTCCCTGGTGAAAGCCAATGAGAAGCTGCTGACCGGTGGTATCTGGTGCATTATCACCGTGCAGTATTTTTATGAGGAAGGCCAGAAGACCTCACCGTTTTCCGTTCATAACCTGAAGCCGATCCAGATGCCATCCATGAATATGGATGAGGTGTTCAGTGCCCGTCGTCAATTTACCACCGGGCAATGGCTGGATGTGCTGTTGCGCTCTGTGGGCATGGAACCGGTGAATCTGGATGACCGGGTGAAGTGGCACCTGGTGACCCGGATGATTCCCTTTGTGGAGAATAACTACAACGTCTGTGAGCTGGGACCACGGGGTACGGGGAAGAGCCATGTGTACAAGGAGTGCTCGCCCAACTCGCTGCTGGTTTCCGGTGGTCAGACGACGGTGGCTAACCTGTTTTACAATATGAGTTCCCGCCAGGTGGGGCTTGTGGGTATGTGGGATGTGGTGGCTTTTGACGAAGTGGCGGGCATCAGCTTCAAGGATCGGGACGGTGTCCAGATTATGAAGGATTATATGGCGTCCGGCTCCTTTGCCCGGGGGCGGGATTCTGTTGAGGCGAAAGCGTCCATGGTGTTTGTGGGGAATATCAATCAGTCGGTGGAGACGCTGGTAAAGACCAGTCATCTATTGGCGCCATTCCCGGATGCCATGATTGATACGGCCTTTTTTGACCGCTTCCATGCTTATATTCCCGGTTGGGAAATTCCGAAAATGCGGCCGGAGTTTTTCACCAACAGTTACGGTTTGATTACCGATTACCTGGCGGAGTATATGCGGGAGATGCGCAAGCGCAGCTTTGCCGATGCCATTGATCGTTATTTCAAGCTGGGGAATAACCTGAACCAGCGGGATGTGATTGCGGTGCGCAGGACGGTATCCGGTCTGCTGAAACTGCTGCATCCTGACAGCCAGTACGATAAAGAAGATGTCCGTGCCTGTTTGCATTATGCCCTGGAAGTGCGGCGACGGATTAAGGAACAGCTGAAGAAACTGGGGGGCATGGAGTTTTTTGATGTCCATTTCAGTTACCTTGATAACGAGACCCTGGAAGAGTGCTTTATCAATGTGCCGGAACAGGGGGGCAGCTCTCTGATACCGGAAGGAATGGCCAGCCCTGGTGTTGTTTATCAGGTGACCCAGGGCAGTTCGGGGCAGTTGGGGCTTTACCGGTATGAAACCCAGATGACGGCGGGTACCGGGAAGTTTACGGTTTCCGGATTGGGTTCCAACACCGCAGCGAAAGAGGCGATTCGGGTTGGCTTTGATTACCTGAAAGGTAATTTGAAACGTATCAGTGCAAGTGCCAAATTTTCTGAGCATGAATACAATCTGCATGTGATTGAGCTGCATAATACTGGCCCCAGCACTAAAACCAGCCTGGCGGCGCTGGTGGCTTTCTGCTCCATACTAATGGCGAAGCCCTGTCAGGAACAGATGGTGGTATTGGGGGATATGACGCTGGGTGGCGTGGTGAACCCGGTGCAGGATCTTGCTGGCAGTTTGCAGATGGCGTTGGACAGTGGCGGTAAACGGGTGTTGTTGCCTATGTCATCTGCGGCAGATATTGCTTCGGTGCCTGCGGAGCTGTTCTCGAAGTTTCAGATCAGTTTTTATGCGGATCCGGTGGATGCGGTGTTTAAGGCGTTGGGGGTGGGTTAAGCGCCTCCGTTAAAGTGTTTTATTTTGATGTTTAAAGCAGCTCCTTCGGGGGCTGGTAAAGGATGTTAATGGCACATCCCTTTCTGCTGCTTGGCGATGTTATCTGTACCTGTATCAATTGCAGATGACTTTAATTCAGTCAATCAGGTGTATGACGCTTTGAAAGGCCTTGCTGACAAGCTTCAAGTTGGAGTTGACTATTTGCGATATTATTTCCCAGCTGAAGGGGACAAATTCTTGTCAAGAAACAGATGCTTCCGTTCAGAGGAGCAGGAACAAAAGCGTGTGCACAAGAAAAAGCTGGTCAGAAAGGCAATGATAGAACTCTCGGGCCGACAACTTTATCCATCGCACGGCGGAGTTAAGGAACTCATTGGAGAAGATTTCAAAAAATTTCAGTTCAAGGAGTTTGCTGAGATCTGGAGCGAAGAAATTGGCAAGCTTCTGAATTCTTAAAATTCCCCTTCGTATGCTTCTGGCCAAGTCAACTGGCTGGAGCCATCCAAGCAGAAAATGTCAGTAAATTTTAGGGCATATGAGGAAAAAGAGAGTGGTTAAGACACAAATGTCCAAACGGACATTTTTTAACATTACGGAGAGAATTTGCTGTAACACTATTTGGTCGGAGCGAGAGGATTTGAACCTCCGACCCCCACAACCCCATTGTGGTGCGC
>NZ_JAHHPO010000311.1 GCF_024606365.1 Endozoicomonas sp. ONNA2 | reverse complement strand
GACTCGACAAGAGCACAAAGGAAAAGAAAAGCTCTTCTTTGCCGTGAAAAATATTGTGCTTAACCATTTTTGATCCCTGTATTCTTGATCGATTTGTGGATAATCCCCTCTGCTTTTTCCCGAATCAATGATTCGGTTTGATTGTTCTTTTTTAACCAATCTGTGAAGTCACGTTCAAACGCTTGCCATTGCAAGACACGCAGTTGTTGCAATGACGCTATCTTATCTGGATCTGTCGTGGGATTTTCCTGGCGTCATCAGCAAAGTTCGCACCAGCCATTTTAATCGTCCTTGATAGATCATAACGAGAAAGGTATGCAAACCTTGTCGGATAAATGAGTCATTTAATTTTGAGCTTCACAAAAAAGCACTCAGCAGGTGAAAACAGGATCAGAAGAAATTACATAAAAAGCCTTGGGGTGTGAGTTTTTCAGGCTGATTTCTCAGTTGTGATCTTGCGGATTCGGGTTTGTGGATAATTGCCTTTGCTTTCTCCAGGATAAATGATTCGGTTTGATTGTTCTGTTTTAACCAATCGGTGAAATCACGTTCAAACGCTTGCCATTGGGAGCCACCCAGCTGTTGTAATGAGGGTATTTCATCTGGATCTATCACGGAAAATTTTTTCCTGCCGTGATTAGCAAAGCTCAAACCAGCCGTTTCCCAAGGTTTAATCAAGGAATAATATTGTTCATTTCCCACAATTGCACAAAATTCTTTCATTACCGCCGACATTCCCATAAATAGATAGTTTTTTTTCGATGGATCAACGATTGGGATTTTTCCATTGGCAAGTACATCGGAGGTGCTGATATCTCCGGAAGTGTAATTGATTACCGAGCCTTGTTGTAAAAGATGAAAGTCACTATTTTCTAATCGATCAGGGAAAATAATGTGTATATTTTTTTCCTGCTGCCCAGCGGGATTTTGAAAAATCAAGGTCTCAGCTCTTTGATTATCACTGTTGATTATAAATACCTTGACAGACTTATAGGGACAACAGGGCGGCAGCAGGTCTGAGAAATACTCACTGGCATCATCCAGGTCAAGCTTCGTGGAGCTGACTAACACCACATCCCTGCTGTTGTTTCCTTCCATCAGCACCACAATTCTGAGCATCCGGGCAAGAAAATAAAGAGAATGACCATAGGCAAAATAAAATACGTCCTGGTAATTTGTACCACTGCTTTTGCTCAGTGGATTGGTGCAATACTTACGCAGTAAATCGTTCTTGAATTCAGCGTCAGGGTATGCCTGGTCCATCAGGTATAAACGCTTGTATCTGAAGCCCATACCAATCTCTTCTATCCCAAGATGTTCTTTTTGCTGATAACATCCGGTTTTTATCTCATACTCACTGACACCCACAGTTTTGCTGGCAAATTCACCATTGCTGGATGCCAGCGGCGCTATCAAACCACTCGGGCCATGAAAGATAAAATTGGCCTCATGCAGCAACTGACAGACATCTTCTTTCTGATGCACTTCAGCTAATTGCTGTTCAGATAACCGGAATCTTTCTTCATGGCGACCATCCAGAATAAAGGTTTTCACGTCGTCAATGGTGGCAATGGATCTTAATCGATTCAGCTCATCAATGTCAGTGGCATGATGTTCAAAAACAAATGAGCAGGTTGCTTCAGGAAAGAGTTTCTTGATATAACCCAGTGCTCTTACCCCGGAGGCAATATCACCATACCCCCTGCCCAAATAGGAACCGCTGGGACATTGTCGGGCAGCCACCACAATTTCGATGGTTCTGTTCTTGGCGCGGGCTTTTGGTTCAGGCTTGTTCACAAGGGTTGTCTGGCCATTGCTATAAAGTCCTGAATCCGGTTCTGTTACATTCATATCTACTTGCTTGCCTTTTTTGAAATATTTGAATCTTCCTTACTCGGGCATAACGAAAGAAAGATATCCATACCTTGAGTAGGTGAAAGTTTACTTTTGAATAATTTGACCTCTACTACAGGAATAAGTTCCAATTATTTTACAACCAGGACATCGGAAGTGGATGTTATGGTCGGGCATACAGGCGATAAACTTGAATAATCGGACAGCCTGCTGGCTCTTGCATCCATGCAGTCCTGCGGTGGCAGCAAATTGGTCTGACAATTCGCTTTTGCCTGGCAAATAGCCCCGCCTTTCACCGCACAAAACCGAATTTTTATTCTCAATTTTCTGCCATCCTCGCTACGGGGGCGCCTGGACGGGCGCTATTCTCAAACAGCCTCCCGGATAGTTAACCAAATGAAATCATAGAGCGGTTTTTAGTATAAAGTTTGTCAGGAAGCCAAAACCGAAGGCAAATTACTGGTATGATCGAACTGCCACGTTCCTGACAGTTCGTCAGCTGTTGCCAGACACCTGTAAAAATGGTAGCCAGGCTTTCCGAGAGTAGCGCTCATAGCGAGGATTGCGGCCAGGATTGCAAAAAGTTGGGGCCAAAAATTTCTGATTCTGAGGAGAATACCCTGAAGGGCACAAGTAGCAGGGCTATTTGATGAAGAAGCAGGAATTTTTAGACCAATTTATCGCACGACTGCATGGATGCAGGAGCCAGAGCAACGCAGGAGCAGTTGCCGCGGCAGTCTATTCTCGGACAGCCTTCTGGTGTATTGACCTGTGGTGCCCGGGATGAAAATCATCAGCAGTCAACCAGGCATCACAGGTCAATGCATTAAAGGAATTGAGGGACTGGGATGAGTGAAGAAATTCTCATGAATATCACGCCCATGGAATCACGGGTCGCTCTGGTTGAAAATGGGGTGCTCCAGGAGGTCTATGTCGAGCGTACCCGAAGTCGCGGGATTGTCGGTAACATTTACAAAGGGAAAGTGGTCCGTGTGCTGCCTGGCATGCAGGCCGCCTTTGTTGATATTGGCCTTGAGCGAGCGGCATTTATTCATGCCAGTGAAATTACCCCGGGACACGAGAGCCGTCATGAAAAAACGGGTGAAGATGCACAAGAGCGCCCAATTTATGAGCTGGTGCATGAAGGCCAGTCTCTGGTGGTTCAGGTCACCAAGGATCCCCTGGGGACCAAGGGCGCTCGCCTGACTACCCATATCTCCATTCCGGCCCGCTATCTGGTCCATATGCCAAAAAACAACCACGTGGGGATCTCGCTGCGTATCGAAGATATTGAGGAGCGGGAACGTTTGCGGCAGTTGGTTGAGTCTTGCCTGGCCGCCGATGACCCGGATGCTGCCGGTGGGTTTATTTTGAGAACCGCAGCAGAAGGAATTGGCCCGGATGAGGTGCGTGCGGATATTCTGTTTCTGCGCAGGCTGTGGGCGACCATCGAAGAAAATATCAGGGAGAGCAAGGCCCCTGCCAATGTCTATGAAGACCTGCCGCTGCATTTGCGCACCATGCGCGACCTGGTCAATCCCGACATTGAAAAGATCCGCATTGATTCCCGGGAAACCTTTGAAAAAGTGTCCAGATTCGTCAAGAAGCTGGTGCCTGAGATTGATGGCCGGGTTGAATATTACCCCGGCGAACGGCCGATTTTTGATCTGTTTGGTGTCGAGGATGAGATCAACAAGGCCCTGACCCGCAAGGTTCAGCTCAAGTCCGGTGGCTATCTGATTATTGATCAGACCGAGGCCATGACCACCATCGATGTCAACACCGGCGCGTTTGTGGGTCATCGCAACCTGGAAGAGACTATTTTTAAAACCAATCTGGAGGCGGCTGTTGCCATTGCCCGTCAGCTCCGATTACGGAATTTGGGGGGAATCATCATTATCGACTTTATTGATATGGAAGATCCGGAGCATCAGCGGCAGGTTCAGCGTGCCTTCGAAAAGTCCATGGAGCAGGATCATGCCAAAACCAACTTTACCGGCGTCAGTGAACTGGGCCTGGTCGAGATGACCCGCAAGCGCACCCGTGAGTCATTGGAGAATATCCTTTGTGAGTCCTGTCCAACCTGTGCAGGCCGTGGCAGCCTGAAAACGGCAGAGACGGTGTGCTATGAAATTTTCCGGGAAATCCTCCGGGCTGTCCGGGCCTATGATGGCGACAGTTATACGGTGCTGGCAGCGGAGACAGTGATAGACCGACTGCTGGATGAAGAGTCCAATAACGTTGCCGATCTGGAAGAGTTTATTCAGAAGCCTATTCGTTTTCAGGTAGAGCCGATCTATACCCAGGAACAGTTTGATGTGGTTCTGGTGTAGCGATGGAGCAGGTGGTGAAAGAGCGCCATCTGGCAGCTTCTGGATGAAATGGAGTTGGTGGCTTCTGCTTGCCGGGTTGATCATTCTGGTCATGGTGCTGGGGGTCGGGCGACTGATGTTCAATGCCTTGCCGGTGCTGCAGCCTGAGCTTTCCCGTTTTCTCAGCGACCGGTTAGATGCTGATCTGCAAATTGAGTCCATGTCTGCCAAATGGAATGATGGCGAGCCATGGTTGTCGCTGCGCGGGTTAACCCTCAAGGGTAATGATGCCACGGTGACCGGGTTCAGTATTAACCGGCTGGATATGGCGCTGAGCCTGAGGGAGTCTTTACTGCATTGGACGCCAGTATTTTCTTCGCTCGAAATCAATGGTGTCAATGTTGACCTGGTTCAGGGGGATGGTGCCCGGTGGGCGCTATCGGGTATTACGCAGGTTGCCGGGTCGTCATTACGTGCGCCTGAATACCACCAGAGTTCTGCACTGGCATGGCTTGCCCTGCAAAAGCGGGTGGATATTCGTGACATCCGCCTGACTATGCGCAAAGCCAACGGTGACAGTAGTGATATTCATGGCCAGCATTTAATCGTCGTGACGGATGGTGGCCAAAAGGATCTGTCCGCCCGCCTTGAGGTCGGTACGGGTTATCTTGCCATCGATGGCTTTGGCATCGCCAGCGGTGGTCAGTTTCCGGGCTGGCAGGGAGTGGCTGTAGCCAGTGATCTTGATGTTGAACAGCTTTGTGTCCTGTGGTCTGGCTGTCATGATAATGTGCTGACAGCCCTGCTTCAGTGGCAGGCTCGATGGCATTATGACCGGGGTGTCTGGCAGGTTCAGGGCGAGTTCGCTGCGCCTGAGGTAACCTACCGGGATAAATCCGGGGCATTGAACCGTTTTTCCGGGCAGACCCATCTGTTCATGCAGGGCGCCGTGGAGCCGTTGTCGGCCGGTGAATCCCCCTGGCAGATCTGGCTCAATGGCCTTGAGCTGGAGCACCGCCTGCATAACGGGGTTGTCCATCAATGGGAAAACAGCTGGTTTTTGACCGGCGGCACTGAAGCAGACCCGGTAACCGTGGCGAGCGAAAACCTGGATCTGGATCGGCTCAAACGGTGGTTACTGGGTACTGATTTGCTGCCGTTACCGGTGGCGGATCTGGTCAATACCCTCAATCCCACCGGGCAGTTGAATGATCTGGCCGTCCGTTTTTACCCCTCCCGCAAACCGTTTGATTTTGACTTGAGTGCCCGGCTTGACAACGTTTCTGTGGGTGCCTGGCATGGTGCTCCTGCCGGGGGCAATGTCAGTGGCCTGTTAAGGATGAACCTGCTGCAGGGCTATCTTGATCTGGATACCCGCAACTTCCGGCTGGGTTTTCCCAAACTGTTCCGGGAGACCTGGACATTTACTACTGCCAAGGCACGCCTTTACTGGGATGTAATCGATGACTTTTATATTTTGAAGTCGGATGACCTTGCCCTGGTGGGGCCTGAGGGTGACCTGAAAGGCAAGCTCAGGCTCGATATCCCATTAAAATGGCATGAGGGCGACACCCTGGATATGGCATTGACGGTTGGTATGAGCCATGGTGATGCCCGCTATACGGGTAAGTACCTTCCAGCCTTGCTGCCGATGGACAGCGGCCTGGTCCACTGGCTGGATACGGCCATTCGAACAGCGGATATTTCGGGGGGCGGGTTTATTTTTAACGGTGCACTTGTCGGTCGAAAGGATGAAGGCATCACTCCTCAGGACGCCCGCTGGGGGCTGTTTTTTGATCTCCATAACGGCCAGCTCGACTACGCTCCTGACTGGCCGGAAATTACCGGCCTGGTCGGGCAGGTGTATGTCAACGATGACCGGGTGGAGGTACTCGGCCAACGGGCACAGTCAGCCGGTGGCCAGCTGGATGATATAGTGGCGCGGGTGCCGTTGGACGGGGCCTCGATACTGCGCATCAATAGTCACCTGAAGGCCAGTGGCAAGACCCTGCAGCACTTTCTTGCCCGGACACCCATTAATGACTGGATGAAGGGGGCTGCAAGGCAATGGATATTGCAGGGTCAACTGGATGCCGGGCTGGATTTGACACTGCCTCTTGCTGACCCGGAGCGTTCTGAAGTGGCTATCCGTGCTGCCGTGAAAGCCTTTACGTTCGGGTTGCCTGAGGCAGGGATTGCCGCAAAAGGCATTGCCGGTGATCTCTCCTACAGCACTGACCGGGGGCTTGGTGCACAACAGTTATCTGGTGAGCTGTTGGGCCAGCCGACGCAATTTCACATACGTTCAACGGTGCAGAAACCTGTTACCACTGATATTGACTGGTCAGGCAGAGTCTCTGTGTCTGCACTGCAAGCGTGGCTGAAACTGGATTGGCTCAGTTTGCTGGAGGGTGAAACGGAGTATCGCGCCCGTTTATCCCTGACGGACAATAACACTGAACTGCGGGTTGACAGCGAACTGTCCGGTGTCGCCGTTGCACTGCCAGCGCCGGTGGGTAAGGCAGCGGATACACCACTGCCCATGGCGCTGTCTCTGACCAGCAAACAAGGTCACCCGCAGCTGGATGTGACGCTGGCGACACTGGGGCGGCTGGAAATGAGAATGACGCCGACGTTTTCTCCTGAGTCTGCCCTGATTAGTTTGGGGAGCGAAGCTTCCCACTCCGGCACAGGTTCTGCTGCGTGGCCTTCAGGTAACCAATGGCTCGTGACCGGTACCTTATCGGCGCTGGATCTTGACCCCTGGAAGGCACGCCTGAAAGGACAGCCCGGTAAGCCGTTTGAGCAATTGGCCTCACGCATAGCCCTTGAGAATGTTCACTTTGGTGCACTGACGTATGGGGATTATCTCTGGCCGGATATCTCGGTTTCGTTGCAGCAGGGGGTCAAGAAGAACCCACAGTCCCACAGAAAAGGCATGAAGCTGGCGGTTGATGGGCTGACACTGAAAGGTGATTTATGGATTCCTGAGCAGCAAACTGCACCATGGACGGTGAATATCGACCGTGCACATCTGCCAGAGCCCTCTTCTGCTGCGACTGCCAAACATAGCCCGGCTGAGGACACTGATCCGGCAACGCTGCCCAATCTTGATGTAAATATCAGCCATATTCAGGTTGGCAGCCGAACACCAGCAAGCATCGGTTTTAAGCTGCGTCATGCCCCCAATGGGGTCCGGATCGATCATATCACCGGTGAACTGTCGGGTATGTCATTGAATGGCCTGGCAGACTGGGTGCAAATAGAAGGCGAGCAGCATAGCTGGGTTCAGGGAGAACTCAAGGGAAAGGGTATCCGGGCGTTGCAGGAAGCCCTGGGCTTGTCCGGTTTTCTTGAGGCCAAAGAAAGCCGCTTTGATGCCAGCCTGAACTGGGATGGCTCTCCCCTCGGTGGCTCGATAGCAACCATGAAAGGCCGGGTTGATTTGCTGCTGAAGCAGGGACGGCTGCGTAAAGTCGATAGCGGTTCGTCAGAAGCGCTCAAGTTATTCGGTATTTTTAACACCGAAGCGCTGGCAAAACGAATAAGACTGGACTTTTCCGATCTCTACTCCTCCGGTATCAGCTTTGATCAAATCAAAGGCAGCCTGAACTTTAACCGGGGAGTAATTACCTTCAATTCGCCAATGGTGATCGAAGGGACGACGTCTGATTTCAAACTGGATGGCACTATCAATACCAACACCGGACAGCTGGAGTTGAGTCTGGTAGTTACCCTGCCGGTGTCATCCAATCTGCCGATTCTCAGCGTGCTACTGGGCACCGCGCCCCAGGTGGCGGGTATTATTTATATTGCCGACAGGCTGGTGGGCAAACAGGTGGATCAGCTGGCCAGCATTCGCTACCGGATTCATGGTTCCTTTGATGATCCTGAAATGACCCTGGACAGGCTATTTTCCAATAAGCCGAAAAAATAACCCACCGGGTACATTCCCTGTCTGGATAAAACATGGCAACAAAAGCGTTTGGCAGATCTATCGGGAAGCCCTCATTGCCATCGTTTTATCCTCCGTACAGCCTGCAGCCGTGGATTCGCCTGCTCACCGGGCACGCCCATCAGCAAAGGCTTCATTAAATCCACGTTTTTTCGCTGGTTGCGGGTTTGGTTGCGGGTTAGAGAGTTCTTCCAGTTTTTTCATGGCGCGGGCATTTCCCCGCTCAGCCGCCTTGCGCAACCAAAACTTCGCCTGTTGCAGATCTGCCGGAAAATGCCTGCAACCATACAAATACAAGTGGCCCAGGTTGTTCATGGCTAAAGTGCTCCCCAGCCCAGCGGCCCTGCGGTACAAAAATTCCGCTTTGTGCGGATTGACCACAAAGCCCATGTCACCACGCAGATAATAGCAGCCAAGGATGTTCATGGATTGCGTGTTCCCCAGCCCGGCCGCCTTGAACAACAGGTGTTTTCCCCGGTCCGGATCTGCCTCTAAGCCCCTGCCACCGCGCAAATACAGTTCACCCAGGCTGATCATGGCTGGAGGAAACTTCAGCTCAACCGCCTTTAGGTACCAACGCTCCGCTTCACGAAGATCTACCTCGAAGCCCACGCAACCATACTGATACAGGAAGCCCAGGTTGAACATGGAGGCAACACATCCCAGCCCAGCCGCCTTGAACAACAGGAACTTCCCCTGGTCGGGATCTGCCTCAAAGCCCTCGCGACCACGCTGATAAAGTTGACCCAGGTTGTTCATGGCAACAACATGTCCCATCCCGGCCGCCTCAAGGTACCAACGCTCTGCTTTGCGCAGATCTACCGGAATGCCCTCGCCACCTTGCTGATACAGTTGGCCCAGGCTGTACATGGCTGAAGTATCCCACAGCTCAGCCGCCTTAATGAACCATCGCTCCGCTTTGCGCAGATCTACCGGAACGCCCTCACTACCCAGCCGGTACAGACGCCCCAGCTTTCTCAGGCCGATTGGGTCAGATCCTCCCCGTTCGGCCAGCAGCAGGGCAACATCGTGGTGCTTATGGATAGCGGCCAGGGCCAGGGGGGTTTTACCCGCAGCCTGGCCTGCATCCACCTTCGCTCCCCGGTTCAGCAGGGCCCGGATGATCCCGATATCGCCTTTCTCGGCCGCCTTGAGCATCTGGCGCTGCCAGTCATTGGGCAAGGTCAGGTTTTCCACCACCATATCCTCAATGGCCCCTCGCCCGTAAGGGCATGTCAGATGATCTTTTGCCCAGCGGGCGAGGCAGTTAAAGTGAAATTTATGCCCGCAGGGCCGGACTATGGCGACATGCCTGCCTGCAAACTTCGGATCTTCAGGTCGGTAGAGGTCATCGTGGCAGATCGTGCAGATTGCGGGTTCGGTGGGTATGGAAACTGCCGCAATGGGAGGAACGCTGTTCATAAAAGCACTTCCTGAGGTTGCTGAGTCTGTTCCTCAGACCACGTAGCCCCCAAAAATATCCAGTACCAGACTCTGAAATTCTCAATGACCATCAACGGGTTATATTCCTGCCGGGAATAATTGAACTTTTTTGAAGGACGCAGGAGCCAGACCAAGGCAGGTGTGTTGCCGAGAGTGGCTGAACTCCCCTGTGCCAACATTGTCAGAAAATATGGTCAGAAAATATGGTCAGAAAATATGGTCAGAAAATATGATTTCATTTGGTTAACTACCTGGCTGACCTCGCGAAAACCCACACTACTGCGGTTTTATGCGCCGTTCAGCCCGCAGTTTTGGATTCGCCCTCTGGCAAGGGGCGACCGGGTTCATCAGGAAAGGCTTGATCAAACCCACGTTTTTTACCTGCATGCGCTTTAGAAAGTTTTTCCAGTTTTTCCCTGGCCCCGGCATTCCCCAGCTCAGCCGATTTGAGAAACCAGGCCTTCGCCTGGTCCGGATCTGCCGGAAAGTCCGCTCCACCGTGCTCATACAGCTGACCCAGGTTGAACATGGCTGCAGCGTTACCCAGATCTGCCGCCTTGAGCAACCAAAACTTCGCCTGTTGCAGATCGGCCGCAAAGCCCTGGCGACCGTACAGATATAAGTAACCCAGGTTGTTCATGGCTGAAGCATCACCCAGCCCGGCGGCCTTGCGGTATAACAGTTCCGCTTTATGCGGATCTTTCGCGAAGCCCTTGAGACCATGCAGATAACAGCTACCGAGGATATTCATGGATGGCGCATTCCCCAGCCTGGCGGCATTGACCAACAGGCGTTTTCCACGGTACGGATTTGCCGGAAAGTCCTTGTCACCTCGCAGATACAGTACACCCAGGTTGTTCATGGCATTAACATCGCCCAGCTCTGCTGCTTTCCCATACCATCGCTCCGCTTTGCGCGGATCTACCTCAAAGCCCACACCACCACGCTGATATAGAAAACCCAGGTTATACATGGCCGAAACATTCCCCAGCCCAGCTGACTTGAACAACAGGGCCTTGCCCCGGTCCGGAGCTGCCGGCAAGCCCTTGCCACCATGCTGATAAAGGTGGCCCAGATTATTCATGGCATTAATATCCCCCAGCCTGGCTGCTTCCAGATACCAGCGCTCCGCTGTGCGCAGATCTACCTCAAAGCCCGGGACACCATGCTGATACAGGTAGCCGAGGTTGTACATGGCTGAAACATTTCCCAGCCCGGCCGCCTTGAACAACAGCAACTTGCCCTGTTCCGGATCTGCCGGCAAGTCCTTGCAACCACGCAGATATAAGTGGCCCAGGTTGTTCATGGCATTAACATTGCCCAGATCTGCTGCCTTCCTATACCATCGTTCCGCTTTGCGCGGATCTGCCGGAACGCCCCGGGCACCAACCTGGCACAGATCCCCCAGATTTTTCAAACCAATGGGGTCGGCTCCTCCCCGCTCCGCCAGTAGCAGTGCAACATCAAGTTGCTTATTGGCAGCTGCCATGGCCAGGGGAGTTTTACCCGCAGTCTGGTTTGCATCCACGTTCGCCCCCCGGTTCAGCAGGGCCCGGATGATCCCCAAATTGCCGTTCTTTGCCGCATTGACCATCTGGTGCTGCCAGCCCATGGGCAAGGTCAGAATTTCAACCACCATATCCTCAATGGCCCCTCGCCCGTAGGGACATGTCAGATGATCTGTTGTCCAGCGGGCGAGGCAGTTAAAGTGGAATTTATGCCCGCAGGGCTTGGCAAGGGCGACGTGCCTGCCCGCAAACTCGGAATCTTCAGGTCGGTACAGGTCATCGTGACAGATCGGGCAGATTGAGGGTTCAGTGGGTATGGTAGCTGCCGCAATGGATGGAACGCTGTTCATGAAAGGCACTTCCTCGCGTTGTCAAGTCTGTTCCTCAGACCACGCAGCGCCCAAAAATATCCAGTACCAGACTCTGAAATCGCAAATAATTAACGCTGCCAGAAACATTCTTTCCAGGAGGCTGTCCGCTCCACTTCTCATGTTCTGCCATGTCGGTCATGAGAATCTGTGGAACTTTATTAGCTCTATAACGGTCCAAGAATTTTTTTAACTGTTCAAAGTTTTAGTGGAGATAGATATCGTATGAATTCCTGTACTTCTGCTACGTCTGATATGTCCCTTCAAATGTTGCCTGAAAATTCAGCCACTACAATCGAAACCGATGAGTCTGTCAGTCCCGGTTCTAATGCTTCTGCCTCTATGGGGTGCAGAAAAGTCAAGATATGTTTGGGGGGGCAGACGTTGGCATTACTGCTGGGATGCGGTGTTGTTGGTGTTGTTGGTGGTGCCATATACTACGCTGTTAATTCCACTGTTTTATGTCCCGATAGAGTCTCCGAGGTCCCTGCGAATCCGAACTACAATTGCTCAGACCCTTTTACTGCAAAAGAGCAGGCGGATTTAAACAGATATGAAAGAGGCGAATTTATTTCTACTGGTTTTGTTATAGGTATATTTACCGGGGTTGCGTTGGCCGGATTGAACACACTTCGCCATGTGGCAGCCAAGGTGGATTTTTCAGGCTGTGGTCAATGTGTATGCAGATCAATTTATTCAAGGATTGTTGCAAGGGAGCCGACGCAGACAATCACCGATACTGAGCCGGGTATTGTTGTTGCATCATCGGATCCTGTAGGAAACGATTCCAGCAACGTCTGACACTCTGGAACTGCAACCAGCTGCAGATTTGCCGCAAAGTCCTGTGGTCCTAAAAGCTTCCCCCGGGGTCTGACCCGCATTCACGTCCTGAAACCGGATTCACCTGATCCTGTTATCACCTTTATTGCTTCGATCCGGGCAGGCGTTTTTTGACATCCTGTGTTTTTGCGGGAAGCGGTAAGCTTTAAGCGGGCAGCGACAATTTCCCAGACTAAATAAAATAAGGTCGCTACCTGGCGGCCCCATCCTTCCCAGCACTGGAAGTACTGGGCTTGACGCTCTTTCCGGCCATAAGGTTGTCCAGTTTGAACCTGGCCTCTATATTTCCGTGTGCAATTGCCTTGCGGTACCACCGCTCGGCTTTGTCCCGATTGGTCGGCATGCCCTCGCCACCCTGCTGATACAGGCAGCCCAGAGAGACCATGGCACAGTTAACGCCTCTCACAGCAGCCTGGGTCAACCAGTGCTCCGCCAGCATCAGATCTACCGGGAAGTTCTTGCCGCCAGTCAGATGCAGTTTACCCAGGCGATACATGCCAAAAGCAAACCCCTTCAGGGCCGACTTGTGGTAACAACTCTTAGCCTGGTGCAGATCTGCCGAAAGACCCTCACCGCCGTATTGGTATAGAGCACCCAGGTAGTTCAGGCCGTACGGGTCATCTGCTCCCCTGCTGAATAGCAGCGCAGCGGCATCAATGTGCTTATTGAGCAAAGCCTTGATCAGGGGGGTATTCCCCCAGGTCTGGCCCGCATTCACGTCCGCGCCCCGATTCAGCAGGGCCCGGAGGGTCCCGATATCGTTCTCGATTGCAGCATTGACCATCTGGAGCTGCCAGTCAGGGGGCAGGGTCAGGATTTCCATGACTACCTCCTCAATGACTCTACGCCCTAAAGGACACGTCAGGTTATCTACTAACCAGCGAGAAATGCAGTCAAAATGGAATTTATGTCCGCAGGGCCTGGCTATGGCAATAGGCCTGCCCACAAACTCCGGAGTCCTGGATGGAAAAATTTCTTTCAGACAAATCGAGCAAACCGGGAATTCGGTATTTATGGCTTCAGCGGCACTGCTGGATGAAATGTTGTTCATATCAAGTATTACTTTTCGTTTCTATGGCTTTTTGATCATTTGCCTGCAAATAATTCACTGGGCGAATAGTCATTTTTTTCGTCAAAAGCACAGCGCATTGAAAATCGTGGAAATTTACCGTGGATTTAATTGAAGCCGCTAGCAGTGGAAAGCAGAGGAATTCAACTCCGTTAAGAAAAGCAGTGTAGTTTGGAATTCCATCAGGCTCCTTATGAAATTTGATTGCTTTCTTAACCAAGGGCGAATAGTGAAAGGCGAGTGTGGGGGATTACCCTGGCTGAAAAACATTTTCCACAGGAAAAGAAATTGCTGACGGCTTTATATAGTCCAAAGCAATCTTATCAAAACTGAAATAGCGAAAAAAAATCATCTATTTTAAGGCCACTGGCTAAACGCCTCTATAACAATGTCTAACCGAAATAATATCTGTGGAGTAAAAATTGTGCAGCCATTTTCTTCAACTCGTGCCCCACTGTCGTCAGATGTAACCAACAATCCCTGTCTTAACCAGCCAGAAAGTACCAACCCTGTTGGCAAATTAGGCAATTTTGCCGTTGTCCAGTCAGCGGTTACCAGCTTCTTCAGCTCTCTTTCTCCCAATTATATTCCTGAACATCAACGACAAATCAGACAGCCAACTGCCGATG
>NZ_JAHHPO010000310.1 GCF_024606365.1 Endozoicomonas sp. ONNA2 | reverse complement strand
AGCTAAATATCCTATTATCGGGATGATCGTTCGACCGATTCTGTCGCCCTGGGAGTTAATCCGACCTCTCAGAGCTGCACAATGCAGGGGCATCCTACCTTTATCATCTTGATGAGTAATGGCTGCTGCTGAGCCCTCTTTCTCCAAAAACTCCTTCAAATAAACGCAACCGTTTTCTGCTTCTGCAGCGCTGTGCAGGAGTGTTTTACCGTCTTCATCTTGATCTTTAATGTGTATTCTTTCGATCAGCATCTTTGTATCGTCGGGTGGATAGTCTGCATTAATGGCAATTCGCAGGGCTCGACTGGCATTTATGGGCAAGATTTTATCCTTGTATTTATTGCATAATTTACGCAGGAGTTCTTTGTCCTTTTTATTTTTTGTTAATATTGCATTTGACATTACATAATGCAGCGGTGTTTTATCACTCTTATCAGTGCCGTTAATGGTATCCGGTTCATGACGCATTAGTTCTTTCAGGCATTGTATGCTTCTCTTCTCAGCGGCATAATGCATAGCATTTTTCCCACTCTCGTCTGTTTTATTGATATTCGCATTACAGAAAATTAGATATTTCAGACAATCTATGCAGTCGTCATTCTTAGCAGCATACTGCAACGCTGTTTTCCCACTCTTGTCAGTACCATCAATAGTTGCCCCGGCACTGTGCATACGCTTCAACTCTGCAACGTTCCCTACCATAGCTGCAGCGCAAAGTTTCTCGTTGAGTTTATCGTCTAACAGTTTGCAACATTCGAGCTTGTTCTTTTTAGCAGCAGCAGCGCTACGCTGTGGTGTCTCACCTGCGTTTTTTAGGATTTCCTCCTCAATTTTTTCAAATGCTTCCATCAAATCGCTATCAGCGCTGAGCCGTGGTGTCCACCCTTCTTTATTCCGGATCGTGATATCCGCCCCTTCGATATCGACAAGTTTTTCAAGTAATTCTTTAAAATGGCTCAGAGCAGCAATGTGTATAGGAGTGTTACCTTTATTATTTTGTGAATTGATATGTTGTGCCTTGTCGAATAAGTCCAGCCATGTAATTTTGTTTCTTAAAGCGATAACATGCAAGAGTGTATGCCCATCTTCATCAACAACAGTCGTATCTGCCCCTTGCTGAATCAGTAGTTTAAAACACTCACCTTCTTGAGGACCGGTCGCCATTTGTAATGGCGTAATGCCGTCATGGTTAACAGCATTAATCTCAGCACCATACTTCAGCAGAATCTTCACACACTCAACACTGCCTCCAAAAGCGGCATGGTGCAGTGCCGTATTGCCGTCATGGTCACTTTTTTTGACAATATCCTCTTTACTTTTGATCAGTTTTTCAAGTTCATCAGCTTTGCCCGATTCGGCTGCTTTGTAAAGGCCATCAATGATATCTTTGTTTTTGGCATCGTCTAAGCCTTTCAGTTCCATGAACCTTCTGTATCCATAGTGAATGGCGAGGTTGATTGGCGTCCAATGTTCATTGTTACATTCGTTTATATTTGCTCCCTTATTAAACAGCGCTAATGCGCACCCAAATTGATTATTCATAGCGGCGTAATGCATTGGTGTGTTACCAAAGTCATCAGCAACATTGATATTTGCTTCTTTGTTTAATAAGAGTTCCACGCAGCCTTCGTTGCCATTTTTAACAGCAAGATGAAGCGGCGTTACACGGTTACCATCTTTATAGATAAACTTCTCATTGACGTCGAAACCCGGTGCTCTCCGTAATAAAGTCCGGACTACCTCTGTGTGGTTTTCTTTCACAGCCAAGTGGAGAATCGTTGAGCCATCGCGTTTGTCTTTTGAATAGACCTCTATATCGCTAACGTCCAGTAACGCCCAGACGGAATTTTTGTTGCCTTTTACTACTGCTATGCGCAAAGCCGTATTGCCACCTGAACTCTCCATATTGACTTCGATACCTCTAAAGAAACCCTTAACGCCCACCAGCAGTTTGACGATCTCTGCGTGGTCGCTGTTGGCAGCTAAATGGAGAGCCGTACAGCCATCTGTTTTGACCATCTTGTTGACATCGATACCCTCAACGTCAAGTAACCTGTCGACGATCTCTTTGTTGCCTCTGTCCGCAGCAAAGTGGAGAGCCGTCTTGCCATCGTTTTCCTCTTCATTGACATTGACGTTGATACGCAGCCCGGGCTCCAGTAATACCTTGAGGGACTCTATGTGGCATTTATTTGCAGCAAAGTGGAGAGCCGTCATGCCATCATTTATTATATTCTTTTTATTCACCTTGATACCATTATCGCGTAGTAACCAATAGACGATATCTTTGTGGCCCAGGAGGACAGCATGATGGAGAGCTGTATAGCCATTCTTATCCGTCTTATTGACATCAATATCATCAGAGGTCAGTAACTCCATGAGGGTCTCTGTATGGCGTTGATTTGCAGCAATGTGGAGAGCCGTGCAGCCATCTTTGTCCTCCTTATTGGCATCGACATCCTTTACTTCCAGCAACTTGTCGACGATATCTTTGTAGCCTTGTAACTATTCGTTGAAACCATATTGACCCTTGATTTCCAAGGGCTACAAGCACC
>NZ_JAHHPO010000309.1 GCF_024606365.1 Endozoicomonas sp. ONNA2 | reverse complement strand
TGCTCTTTGTGTGCTTTGTGGTTCCAATTCAAGACCTGCAACACGTAGAAACCTATCCGCCTGCGTTCGTTCGCAGAAGGTAAAGAACGGATGCACAGTAGTATCAACAGTAAGAATTCCTTAATATCTACCCCTGGTAGATAACCTGACCTCTCGCCATTCGTTAGCTTCTTTGATTTTCCCTACGATAACTTCTTTGAATTGATCTGTCTTTTTAATAACCTGACTAAGCTCCTCTTTTATTTCCTTTATATTATCCAAGCGGTGCGAAATATCACTTATTTTTTTTTGTTTTTCTTGTTTAGATTCATCGAGCTTTTTAAGTAATTTTTCATTTTCTTTGCTATAAGGTTCAGTTAGCTCCGTGAATAACTTATGCAGGTGGCCTACAATGACATCTTTAATTTCTTCGCGCAATCTTTTGTATGTATCTGATAAGCTGAATCATGTTGTAAGTTGAATATTACCTGATTGAATAAAGATATTTTGCTCGGTAATTTCACTGATTTTGTTTTTGATTTCCGTTTTGATGTCATTTTCAATACGTCTGGTAAAACTTTTATAGAAGAAGATGGGACACTCAACTATCACATAACCGAAACGGTCGGGATTAATAGCTCTCATGGTTGTATCATTTTGATGGTGGCAATCTTCTACAGCACTCATTAAGTCAGTTAGTTCATTTTTTGAAAGCTCAAAGAGCTTTGCTTCATATATTGAGCGGAAGCTGCGTATATATAAATCTAAAATCCCATATCTTAATTCCTTATTCTTTAATTCTATGTTTTTTAATCCGCCAAATATTAAACTAGCTTCCACAAAGCCTTGGGGTTCATGCAAACGCTTTTGTAGACTTATCCATTCTTTCTGTATCTTTTCAATATCTCCGCTTACTTGGGAGAAAAAGGTGATAAAGGTGTGTTGATCAAATATATTCTCAAATAATTTCTTTTCAGTATTACACTTAATTTCTTTATAACGAGCCTCTGCTTTCTTATTAGATTCTATTGCTTTAAAGTATTTTTCTTTTATGCTGCTGATTTCACTCTTAAGGTGACTTTTATCTTTTTCTAACCCAGATATGATTCTATCTTGTAATTTGTTTATTTTATCTACTGATAATTTGTGCGTTTTATCAGTGCTTTCTATCATTTTTTCAAAAGCGCTTTTCACAATCGAAAATTGGAATTGTATCTTGGAATTTTTTCTTTCGATATCCTTGACCACACGATCAAAATAGGACCTTTCCAACATGTATCTAATCTCTTTTTTAACTGCATCTGTATTTTTAATATCATTTTCCCAACTGTTTGGGGGGAATGCTCTTCTACCAAAATCTTCAACCCACGATTCTTCGCCCGGATCTGGTAATTTCTCAAGTTTCCCTAAATGTACTTGTTTCTCTAAATAATTCATAGCTCGCTTAGCCAATAAAGCATCACTTGCGGAGATAGGGAATATACAATCTTTATCCACATTTAGCTTTTTTGCCTGCTTTGTCTTCGTTCTTTCCGTCCGTTCTGCATCGGTCAGCCTTCTCCTCGGGCCTTCATCGCCACTATCTTCATCATCAACTTCTTCTTCCCTTGAAATTGCATCTTTCTTATTCAATATGACAGAAATATTGCTAACGGAATTGTCATTGGATTCGAGGCACTCTTTTATGGCCTTAATTATACGTGCTTCGTGAGCAGTACCTTGCTGTGAGAGATTAATAACCGGAAATACTGCTGATGCGGTGGCCATTAGTTCATTTACAAAGCCCATTATGTGTTCACCTCCTGCTTCATTTGGGCCGGGGCTATCCATGAGGATAAAATTACCATTCTCCTTAGGTAAATTACGTAGAGAACTAAAGTTAACCTCAATCATAGGAAACTGGGATCTTTCTTCAAAGCCTGCTAGTGGTGATTTTCCTATAACTTTTCCAGCGAGTCTTACAAAATCGTTTAGAATTTTTAAATATTTATAGATTTCCTTGGCACCTACGGGACTGTGAACTGCTTCGCCATTTAGAATTTTGTTAAAACCAGAATAACCATTTTTAACGCCTTTTTCGTAATCATCTTTCAATTCTTTCAGTTTTTTTCTTGATTCGCAGTCGTAGTCTGTTTTTGCCTTCACATTTTTACGCAGGTCTTCCAAAGGCTTGGGGTTATTAAAACGCAACTTAGGTAAAAATTGAGCGGGATCATGCTTAATCTGTATGGGAATAGCAGTTTTCGCACCGTTATTTGAGGGCAGCAGTTCTTGCCCAATAAGGGCGTTGATGAATGTGGACTTGCCAGAGCTGGTAGTACCAACCACCACAACCACTATTTCCTTTTCTTTCAGTTTCGTCTGCTCTTCTTTCAATATTTTAATAATTGAATTAAGAGTGGCTAGATCATATTGTTCCAGTCTCGGCTGCAATTCTTTCGAAGTTTTAAAAATAAAGTTAATCTCTCCAAGTAGGTTAATATTTTCCGTCAGCAATTGGTTTGCACTTTCATAAAGTTTTTCAATAGCGTTGGCTGAGTCTGGGCGCTTTAACCGCTCTCTATTGACAACTGCTCCAGCCGGGGCAGTAGCTGCAAATGTCCTTTTGTTCAGTTTAATTGGCTTTTCAAAACTGGCAGTCTCAGAAACATCTTCGTCTGATTCGTCTGATGTAAAAATGTAATTATTACTTGGCAATCGGTCCACATTTCTGAATCTAAAAGAATCATCGTCCATCCCGTGCAACCGCCCTGTCGATTGATAGAATTTAAGCCTCTCTGAGCGGTTATTATTGGCGGCTAAGGGGGATTCAGTATTATATCGTGCTCTATTTTGAGGGAGTACCTCCCACGCGCTGTAGTGACCATAGTTGCTATCCAGGTCGAGAGCAGTCCACCCTTCCTCAACTTTGACCCGGGAGGTGGCAATGTCCCGCATTACCGGGGTGGCTGTGTGGCTATTTCGAGCAGCTATGTGCCGAGCCGTTTCGCTGTATTTATCCTTCTCTTTGGCCAGGGAGGGGGCAGGTCCGGGCAATCCCCTGGCCAACTTTGTAGTGCCAATGCGGACAGTAGAGCCGAGATCATCAAGGCGCGGGGATCGTTCACTGTCCGACAATACCCTGGCCTTAACGGTCCCTGTGTCGTTACCCGGGGCAGCCAAGTGCAAATCAGTATTGTATTGGGCTCCATTTTCTTCAAGGAGTACCTTGCACGGGTTATGACCATTGTTTTTAGCCAAGTCGAGAGCGGTCCAACCTTTTTTATTCTGAGCAGCGACGATGACGCTGAGAAAATCTGGCTCCAGTCGAGGACTGCTCAGCAATGCCCTGACAGTAGCAGTGCGGCCCTTACAGGCAGCCAGGTGGAGAGCCGTATCACCATCTTTATTTTTACAAAAGGCCGTATGGGGGCAATGTCCAGCAATACCTTGACGGCCTCTGTGTGGCCTTCACGAGCTGCTAAATGAAGCGCCGTTTCGCCATCTTTATTCCTCATGGAGGAGTCAATTTTCAGCAATGCCTTGATGATCTCTGTGTTGCCTTCACGAGCGGCTTCGTGGAGAACCGTATCGCCATTGTCATTCGTGACATCAACCTGGATGCGCAAGGGGGCAATTTCCATAAATGCCCTGACGATCTCTTTGTGACGATTACGAGCAGCCAAGTGGAGAGGCGTACAGCCATCGTTCATCTTTTCATTGACTGAGGTTTGATATTTTTTTAGCAATACCTTGACGGTCTCTAAGTGGCCATTCTGAGCAGCCATATGCAGGGGCGTAGCACCATCCTTACGTGTTTTGACATTGACATCCACAGCCACTTTCATTTTATCAAGCAGTGTTACCAGACAATCGGTTCGCCCCCAACAAGCGGCTAAATGTAATGCGGTTGTGCCGCAGTTTGCAGCGACATAGATGTCCGCACCTTTAAGCAGATAAGCCAGTTTATCTAATTGGCCCCAAAGCGTTGCTATCATCAAAGGCGTGATACCGTCTTTATCACGGGCATTAAAGTCTACTTTGTTATCAGTCAGCTCACGCAGACACCCAATGTCGTTCTCTTTTTCGATGGTATAGTGTTCGAAGGTCTTGCCGTTAATGACGGTTTCATTGATATCTATGCCCATGGCAGCACATTGTTCACGGCCCTTGTTTATACTGATTTTGGTGGCTAATGCAGGGCTGTTTCGCCGTTCTTGTTGGAGGCGTTTACTTTCGCTCCCTTTGCAATCAGCTGTTTCAGGCATACGACGTTGCCTTTATAAACAGCCAGGTGCAGGGCTGTTTCGCCGCTTTTTTTGGCGGCATTCACTTCCACTCCCCTGATTTCAAGGAGTTTCGCCAGGCATTTGTCATGTCC
>NZ_JAHHPO010000308.1 GCF_024606365.1 Endozoicomonas sp. ONNA2 | reverse complement strand
GGCTTTTGCTGGCCGAAAGAATCACCAGAAAGGCCAGCCAGCTAACCGCTAAAATCCTAATCACGCTTCAAAGATTCCAGCACTGTCTCTAAACTGCTTTGCCAATTCCGTTCAATACCCTCTACCGGAAAACTGCTGCAATCCAGCACCGAATACTCGGGTCGGGTCGCGGGTGTCGGATAATCTTTTGTCGCAATTGGCAATACGACAGGTTTCCGTTCCAGCAGCCCCAACTGACAAGCTTGAGCAATAATAGCCCGCGCAAAACCATGCCAGCTGGTCGCCTCTTCACCGCAGAAGTGATAAACCCCGAATTTAGACCAGCCGGAATCCACCTGCATCTCAGCCGCAATTTTAACAATGGCATCTGCCAGGTCACCGGCATAAGTAGGGCAACCATACTGATCCGCCACAATGGTCAAGGTATCCCGTTCTGCAGCAAGGCGTAACATGGTTTTCACAAAGTTATTGCCATATTCGCTGAATACCCAGGCAGTACGAATAATTACATGCTTTGCCGTAGCCAAGATAACCGCACTCTCACCAGCCAGCCTGGTTTCACCATAAACACTTTGCGGTGCGGTACAGCCCTCTGGCCGATAAGGCGTAATACCCAAACCATCAAACACATAATCCGTAGAGACGTGGATAATAGGAATATCCAGCTCTGCACAAAGTGTTGCCAGGTTTGCAGGGCCAACCTCATTTACCTGTACCGCCAGCTCCCGTTCTGTTTCTGCTTTATCCACAGCGGTATAAGCAGCAGCATTAATAATCAGATCAGGCTTATGCTGATGAACAAAGGGTGCCACTGCCGACTGATCGGTAATATCCAGCTTATCCACATCCACAGCGACTACTTCAAAATCGTAATGGCCAGTACGATCCTGCAGGCATCTGCCAAGCTGTCCGTTACTCCCGGTAATCAGAATTTTCATTGGGTCAGATCCTTGAACAGCGGAGCGTCAGCATCCTTGGCAGACAGAGTTGGGTTCTTTACCGGCCATTCAATAGCCAGATCCGGATCATCCCAGCGAATAGCCCCCTCATCGGTTGGATCATAATAATCTGTACACTTGTACTCAAAATCAGCAAATTCTGAAGTCACTACAAAACCATGGGCAAAACCCGGTGGCACCCAGAACTGTCGCTTATTTTCTTCAGACAGGAAAACGCACACGGTTTGACCATAAGTAACAGAGCCAGGCCGAATATCCACGGCCACATCAAACATTTCACCGCGCACCACTCGAACCAGCTTGCCCTGAGGTTTCTGCTTTTGAAAATGCAGGCCGCGCAAAACCCCATAGGCAGAACGGAAATGGTTATCCTAGACAAAATCCAGATCAATATTCAGCTGCTGCCGGTAACGATCTGCCTGAAAGCTTTCCAGAAAAAAACCTCTATCGTCACCATACACTTTGGGCTCGATAATCTTTACATCGGGAATTGAAGTTTCAATCACATTCATCAGGCAAACTCCCGGGCAATTTTCATCAAATACTGGCCATAACCGGTTTTAGCCAGCCGCTCACCGGTGGCTATTACCTCTTCAAAAGAGAGCCAGCCCTGCTGATAAGCGATCTCTTCCAGCGCAGCCACTTTTAAGCCCTGGCGATGTTCAATGGTCTGCACAAAGTGCCCAGCTTGCATTAAGGAATCGTGGGTGCCGGTATCCAGCCAGGCAAAGCCACGCCCCAGCAGGCTGACATTCAGCCCCATGGCCAGGCAGGCATTATTGACATCGGTGATTTCCAGCTCACCGTGGTCGGAAGGCTTAATATCCCGGGCAATACTAACGACGGTGTTATCGTAAAAATAGAGCCCGGTTACCGCATAATTTGATTTAGGTTCAGCAGGTTTTTCCTCAATACTGGTAGCCTTGCCTTGCTCATCAAAAGCAACTACCCCAAAACGGTGCGGGTCTGACACATGGTAACCAAATACTGTTGCCCTTTCTCAACGGCAGTGGCTTGCTGTAACTGCTCAGAAAAAGGCTGGCCGTAGAAGATATTATCTCCCAGCACCAGGCTAACATGATCTTCACCAATAAAATCAGCACCGATCAGAAACGCCTGAGCCAACCCTTCAGGATTAGGCTGTTGTGCATAGGAAACCGAAATACCAAATCGACTGCCATCACCCAATAAGCGCTGAAAACCGGGCAAGTCTTCCGGAGTGGAGATGACCAGCACATCCCGAATACCTGCCAACATTAAAACAGACAGAGGGTAGTAGATCATCGGTTTGTCATAAACCGGTAATAGCTGCCTGGAACCCCCCATGGTAATGGGGTGCAAACGGGTGCCGGAGCCACCTGCCAGGATGATGCCTTTGTATTTTTTCATAGTTCTGATGTGATGATGCGCAATAAAATCGCAGGAATGGACCAACTAACTTAAAAACTTGAACTGCGCTGCCTTGCCCTAACCAGTCATACGTACTAATTTATAAAGTCAATACGTAATGGAGAACAAGATGAGTAAACTGACACTGACCGTTGACCCGGACGTGATAAGACAGGCAAAGAGCTACGCCGCAAGCCAGCAGCAAAGCCTCTCTAAACTGGTTGAAAACTATCTGAGAACACTGCCTAAAGCACCGGGAACAGAAGAACCCGCACTGGAACTCAAAGGGCTGGTTGCCGATCTGGCTGGCGTGATCGATGAATCTGAACTGGCCAAACACAATGCAGATTATGTCCGCTTTCTGCAGGAGAAATACCAGTGACACAAACACTGTACCTTGATGCGGACATCATTCTGGATCTGCTTGCCCGGCACCAACCCTGGTTTAAAGAGAGTGCCGCCATATTTATGAAAATACAGAGTGGTGAATTTCAAGGTGCTACGTCAGTCACCATATTTGCCAACGTCTTTTACATACTCAGAAAAAGCCTTGGCCGAAAAGCGGCCAGAGAGGCACTGGTAAAACTTAAAAGCCTGCTGAATATTATGGTGACTTCCGAGGCCAGTCTGGAGCAGGCCTTAATGTCTGGCTTTACCGATTTTGAAGACGCTATTCAATATTACACCGCTCAAAACGGCGGTGCCCATATACTGCTCACACGGAATATAAAGGACTACAAGCCAGAAAACCTGCCAGTGATGACGCCTGCACAGTTACTTGAGAGCATTAACTGCCACTGAACCTGCCAATGCGGGAGGCCCAGAGATTGTGGCTCAAATTACCCGGCAATGCTGGCTTCACCCAGTCGGCTTAACTGATATTCGCCGGACAGAACCCGTTCCCACCACTGGCGGTTATCGAGATACCACTGAACTGTTTTACGAAGGCCTGTTTCAAACGTTTCTTCCGGCACCCAACCCAATTCTCTCTCAATTTTGGCGGCATTGATGGCATAACGGGCATCATGGCCGGGACGGTCTTTAACAAAAGTAATCAATTCACGGTATTTGCTGACACCCACTGGTTTTGCTGGTGCCAGCTCTTCCAGCAGATCACAGATAGCTGTTACCACATCAATATTCTTTTTCTCGTTATGGCCACCAATGTTGTAGGTTTCTCCCACTTTGCCTTCAGTTACCACTTTATAAAGCGCACGTGCATGGTCTTCTACATAGAGCCAGTCACGAATCTGACAGCCATCGCCATACACCGGCAGTGGCTTGCCATGAAGCGCATTAAGAATAATGTGAGGGATCAGCTTCTCCGGGAAGTGATATGGCCCGTAATTGTTGGAGCAGTTCGTCACTATCACGGGCAGGCCATAGGTTCGGTGCCAGGCTCTTACCAGATGGTCTGAACCTGCCTTGCTGGCAGAGTAGGGGCTGCTTGGGGCATAAGGGGTGGTTTCAGTAAACAGGTCATTAGTGCCGTGCAGGTCGCCATAGACTTCGTCGGTGAAGATGTGGTGGAAACGGAAGGCAGCCTTCTTGTCTTCAGCCAATTTCTGCCAGTAGTTACGGGAACATTCCAATAGATTAAAAGTGCCCACCAGGTTGGTCTGGATAAATGCAGCAGGGCCATCAATGGAGCGGTCTACGTGGCTCTCGGCGGCGAGGTGCATTACGGCATCGGGTTGGTGTTCGGTAAAAACGCGGTTCAGTTCCTGAGCATTGCAGATATCCACTTGCTCGAATAGATAGCGGTCATTCTGCAATTCAGTAGGAATAGATTCGGTATTACCTGCATAGGTCAGGGCATCAAGGTTAATAACTGTGTTATCAGTATTGGCAAGAATATGACGAACTACGGCACTTCCGATAAAGCCTGCGCCGCCGGTGAGAAGAATGATCACAAGCAGGTCCAATGATAAAAAGAAAGCTTATTTGAAGAAATAACGTTAGAAATCCGTTTAACCGTGAAACGGGTTTCTTATATATTTGCGTGAGCCTTTGTTGGAAATAACCTGAGCCGGATTACCAATCACAACGCCATGGTCAGGGACAGACTCAGTAACAACAGCGTTGGGCCCAATTAAAACATGGTTGCCAATCTTTATATCGCCAATAATGCAAGCCCCGGGTGAAATATAAACATAATCACCAATAGTAGGATATTTACCGGCCCGCTGACCAAAGGTAACGCCGTGGCACATAAGTAGTTAACCAAATGAAATCATATTTTCTGACTAAGTGGCCAGTCACTC
>NZ_JAHHPO010000307.1 GCF_024606365.1 Endozoicomonas sp. ONNA2 | reverse complement strand
ATTAAATTGGTAAAATTCTTCCGGTGCAATCAAAACCTTACGGATTCAGGTTAAAGCCAGTCATTAGATTTTTGTTGCCCTGAGTTATGCTTTCAAAAAGCTCTTTATTGGCACCTTTGATGGACGTAATAGAGTCAGAAAACTCCTTGCTTATGGTTTGAATGGATTCTTTTAAACCTGTTTTTAGCTGGCTGAGATCTTTATTGATTTCATTGATGGCAGATTGGTAGTCATTTGCACTGGCTAGTATTTTTTCTTTTAGGATGTTGCTACTACTACTGACTGATTCGGTAAGTCTTGTTGAACTATCATGAATGGAAGAAATCAGATTATTAGAACTATCAGTAACGGCATTAGCCATATTTTCAGAGGAAGCTTTAACTGCTGTAATCATTTCATTATTGCTGGTGGTTATACTAGTTGCTAAATCTTCAGAGCTTGTCTTGATTGTACCGACTAATTCTCCGGTACTGTTAGCTACGCCGGCAGCCATATTTTCAGAGGAAACCTTAATATTATCAACCAAATCCCCGGTGCTGTTTTCTATGCCTGAAGTCAGGCTAACAGAGCTTGCTTTAACAGTATCGACAAAATTTCCTGCACTGGAAGTAATGCCTGCCAGCATATCTTCAGAGCTTGTTTTGATTGAACTGATTAATTCTCTGGTGCTGGTAGCAACGTCAGCAGTCATATTTTCAGAAGAAGTTTTAACTGCACCAACCAGCTCTTCTGTGCTTGTAATCACTCCACTGGACATTCTGTCATTTGCCGTTTTTGCACCTTCCAGCACATGATCAATCTGTTTTTGAATTTCGGGAATAGCCTGGACAGCATTCTCTCTGAGAGTGGCAAAGCTTTGCAAATGATTATGCAGTTCATTGAGTTGATGTTGATTAACTTCAATGACAGTCCGTAACCTTTCCATGTTTTCAGGAATAGCGTTCGATCGTTCTGCAATATGGGCAACCGATGACTCTGTTTGTGTAATAGCTTGAATCCCATGGTCATACTGGTCTTTCATATCACTCAACTGGTTCTTATAGTTTTCCTGCCATTCGACTAGCTTAAAAACTGCTGCATTCAGCTCTTTGAAGTTTTCTCCAAATTGCTCTGTTATCTTATCGTTAAAGTCTTTGATTACACCTCTTAATGCTTCAACAACCTGTTTAGTTGCAGACTCAGAAAGCATTTCAGCAAAACTTTGAAGTTGTTCGACCAGGTGCTGTTCGAACTCATTAAAGCGTTGTTGCTGCTGTTGAGTTGTATTATTTAAGGCTTCAAGGTGTATGTTTGCTGTATCAAGATATCTTTCTGTTTTACGCTGCCCATCGGTTAAATCAGAACGCATTAGCTTGAATTGCCCAACCAGCGAGTTTTCATTATCCCCACCAATTGATTTTTTTAACGCATTTACAGCATCAATTTGTTGTTGCATAGCATGATAAAGGTGCGCGGTGGTGATATGTTCTCCAGGCTGATCCGGCTGCTCTTTGTTATCAATTAACTTGCTGGCAGATAGGGCTTTGAAAAGAATGGAGAAAAACATCCCCGCCAGGCTGGTAATAAATGCTGTTTTCAAGCCGACAAGCAGTAGCTCAATACTGGTGTCGATATTGGCAGTATCAAACTCCAGCAGGCCTGCGACAATCCCCATAAAGGTACCCAGCATCCCAATGGAGGTCAGCAGAGTCGGGGTATATTGAGTAAAAGCATTGAGCTTTCCAGACTTTTTTAACATAACTGCCGCAATGAATACGCCAATCAATGTATAGAGAAAGAACTCGGTCAGCAATTCGGCACCGGCCGCACTGATTACTGACTCAAACAGCTGGGAGAGGACCATTGGTAGTTATTTCCTTATTGGGGTGTTCGATTTGTGCTTGTTTTTAGTTACCGGCTTATATGAGCTTTGGTAATCAATAGATGCAGTTTAGGAGGCAATTTTGAAGTCTGGTTCATTTTTTGATTAAAGGGTCAGTTTTTCCGATAATAACCATATTAATTAAATGGCTTTTATCAGCATGATCCCCGCTCCCCACCCAAAATATGAGGAGGGGAGAAAAAGGAAAGTTGAGGTTTTTCTAGTGCTTAAGGCAGGGAGAGCTTTATGAAACTGAACCATCGGCAGTCAGCCTTCATCAATGAATACCTGGTGCAGCCCACCGTGGCGGATGCGGTGGTGAAGGCCGGTTATAAGACGGTCAATCCCCACGCCACAGGGAGCAAGCTATTGGCTAATCCTGCTGTGAAAGCTGAGCTGCGTTTCAGACAGCAAGAAGAACGGCAAAGACAGCAGAGCTGCAGGGGGCAGTTGGCCTCAATGTTGATGGAGCTTTACCATAGCAGCGATAACATAATAGAGAGACTGGGTGTTTTAGACCGCCTGGCTAGGCTCTATGGCTACTATTGATTGCTTTTGAGGAATTGTCTAAAAATAACTTTCCCATTTCACTCTAATTCTGGAACTATGGTGT
>NZ_JAHHPO010000306.1 GCF_024606365.1 Endozoicomonas sp. ONNA2 | reverse complement strand
GATAGCTGAACAGGGCTATTGATGCTTGAATAATGGATTTAGCGAATGGTTACCCGGAACTGGCGGAAACCTTTTATAACTCCATCTATCGCAAGGTGTTCAGTGGCGAAGCGGTGAACCCCCGTCACTGCTTTATTCAATCGGAATTTGATGGCTTTAAGGTGCACAGTGCCAGGGGCATTGCCCGATCCTACTCTTTTAACGATCAAAGCCAGTTTAACGATCAAAGCCAGCAGGGGCTGGTCAGTCAGGTTGGCCAGATACTGGATGATTTTCAGTTTGAACTGCCCTGGGAGTACCGTCGCAGGGATATTCGCAATATTATTCATGCGTTGCAAAAAAGTCAGCCATCATGGGTCCGGCGCAGGAATGTTCGGGTGGATGTCTTAAAGTGGGTCTTTTACCGGAACAAGGCGGCTTACCTGGTGGGCAGACTGGTGGCAGGAGACGACCTGCAACCGTTTGTTCTGGCGGTTTTGAATAATGAACACGGAGCGCTTTACGTTGACGCCTTGCTCTGTGAAAACGACAGCGTCAGTGTACTGTTCAGCTTTACCCGCTCTTATTTTCTGGTCGATGCCCGGATTCCCTCCGAGTGTATTGAGTTTTTGCACACGCTGGTGCCTGAAAAAAAACGTGCCGAGCTTTATAATTCCATCGGTTTCTTCAAGCATGGTAAAAGTGTCTTCTATCGGGATTTTCTCCGGCATTTGCACCACTCTGTTGATCAGTTTGTCATCGCTCCGGGGGTAAAGGGCATGGTGATGTCGGTGTTTATGCTGCCTTCTTTGGATATGGTGTTTAAAGTCATCAAAGATCATTTCGCCCCGCCCAAAGATATCAGCAAGGCCATGGTTAAAGACCGGTACTATCTGGTGAAAACCCATGACCGGGTGGGCCGGATGGCAGATACCCAGGAGTACTCTGACCTGATGCTGCCCCGTGCCCGGTTCAGTGACGAGTTATTGCAGGAATTGCAGCAGGTGGCTCCCTCTACCGTTATTGTCTATGACGATCAGGTGCTGATTCGCCATCTATATACTGAGCGGCGAATGATGCCCATGAATATCTATGTTGAACAGCTGGTTGACCAGGGCAATGAGCAGGCCCTGGAAGCGGTTCTGGATGATTATGGCCGGGCGATCAGGCAACTGGCCGCCGCCAATATCTTCCCGGGCGATATGCTACTGAAAAATTTCGGGGTCACTCGCCATGGTCGTGTGGTTTTCTATGATTACGATGAAATTATTTATCTGACCGAGTGCAATTTTCGCGAGATACCCCGGGCGCTCTATCCAGAGCAGGAAATGTCCGCTGAACCTTGGTATTCCGTCTCACCGGGCGATATTTTTCCGGAAGAGTTTCCGGTGTTTCTGTTTCCCGATCTGGCAATACGCAAACGTTTTACCCGTCTTCATGGCGATCTTTTTACCGCCAGTTACTGGCGCGGTGTTCAGCAGCAGATTACCCGGGGGCAGGTGATGGATGTGTTGCCATACACGCCATCATTGCAGCTGAAAAAACACCATGCCGACCGGACTGTATCCCGCCAAAAAGCAGTGCCTGTGGTATAACAGGCGCCGCTTATGGTGTTCAGGCTTTTTTCAGGTATCTGGTTAACAGAACAATTCGGACGCCATTGACACGACTTTCGAGCTGCACGAACCTGGCTTTATATATTTTTACTATCAGGTTTTAGCGACTTTCACCGCTCTCTCAGGCCAGTCATCCGGGACAACAAACAAATGCATCTGCTGTTGCAGCGCTTGATGGATTGCCCTGATATAAACCGGTCGTTTTTGCGGTTGCAGTTGGCGTATCACCGCATCATGATCGAGCAGCTCGGCAACAGGATTCTGATTCAACCACTGCACTTTCTGAGGTATCTGGAAATGGACATCCCCGTTGATGGACCGGGTACTCACAAGGAAATGGCTTTGGGTTAACCAATAACCTTTTAGATGATTCTGGTTGCAATACTCCGGTGGCGGACAGTGCGCTGACAGATTCTGTTCTGCTTGAGTTATTAGCTGGATGTCGTTTAGTTGTGCTACTGGTGATTGCACTTGGGCTGGTTTATCAGTGCCCAGTGGGTACAGGGGATAAAAAAGCCGCCCCTGTATCAGGATCTCTTTAACAACCGGCTGCACAATACCCAGCGCTGATAAGGCTTCCTGACCTTCATGGCTATCACTCAACAGGGCTTGATGATGGAGCAGGCGATCCATCTTGCGATCCAGTCTATCCCTGAGCCCGGGACCGATCCAATGTTGCCATGGGGAGCCCATGGCATTGTCAGCTTTACCGGGCATACCCAGATAAAATTTAACGGCCAGCTCCCGGTGGATAAACTGATTTTTCCGCTGGTAGATAAGGTCATATTCACCCAGTGTGGCAGGCTGACCATTTTTCTTGCCATTCACCTGCAGGTTAGCGGCGATGGTCTGGCAATTGGGCAGCTGGCTCAGCAGGAACTGCCAGAGAGTTTCGTTGAAAATGCCAAGCAGGGGATTGTTTTTTTGGTTAACCAGGCTGGCCAGAAGCGCCAGTTGCTGTTGGTCAGGAATCACCGGGGCTATTCCGGCGGGTAAGGGGGATTCCAGAATCAGGGGACTGGCCGATCGATTAAATAATGGCGGGCTTTTTTGTACCCACTCTACGGCCTGTTGAAGAGTGTGATGTATCCTTTGATGTAAAAATCTGTTCATGACTAACGCATACTAACTCACATTCCAGGGCGACATCACTGAGTTTATGGAACACTTCAAAATTTTTGGAGTAACCGGTGCCGCGGGCATATTCAGGTGGATGATACGCTAACCCGGATATTTCATAAACTGCCGCGAATCTCCCGCAGGACTCGTTGTCCGTTTGTGTAAATTGTTGAAGACAGTCATCAGCGAGTGAAATGAATTCGACTACACTTGCTCATGGCTTGCCCGCAGGTTGAAAGATTGAAAGATTGAAAGATTGAAAGTACACGCCATTTATAGTCGTTCTCTTTTGGGTAACCTTGATTTTATTGATCTGAATTTTTGGCCAGAAATATACGATTTCATCAGGCCAACAACTTATAGCCTTAAGTAAGTACCATTAGATGTACAATATCAGACAGAATCCATTTCGCTCATCTGCTGAAATACCTCAGAAGGGCTTTCAGTCTGTAAATGAAGAAACACTCCTCACTGGATTTTTGCAAACCATCAAGTCTGTTGACCCAAAAAACATTCCTGGGGAAAAGAGCAGTAAGCCTGCCAATGTGCCCCGGCATACATCTTTGATT
>NZ_JAHHPO010000027.1 GCF_024606365.1 Endozoicomonas sp. ONNA2 | reverse complement strand
GAGTGGACTTTAATGCCCGTGATAACGACGGTATCACGCCTTTGATGATAGCAACTCTTTGGGGCAAATTAGATCACCTGATGTGTCTGCTCACAAAAGCGGATATCAATATCGCTGCCAACTGCGGCACAACGGCATTACATTTAGCCGCTTATTGGGGGCGAACCCATTGTCTGGTAAAACTGCTTGACATGGAAGTGGATGTCAATGTCAAAACACGTAAAGATGGTGCTACGCCGCTGCATATGGCCGCTCAGAAGGGCCGCATAGAGTCTGTCCAGAAGCTGCTGCAAGATAATCGTTATCACACCCTGGCCAATGAGCAGATGAACGATGGCTGTACGGCTCTTCACCTGGCTGCTCGAAATGGCCACACAGAGATCGTCAGGGCATTTATGGAAATTGCCTCCATGCGCATCCGGGTTGATGTGACGGATAACAAAGGCGATACGGTTCTCCACGAAGCTGCTCGTCAAGGCCACACCGAGACTGTCAAGGCATTGCTGGACATTGCCCCCTCGCTGGCCAAAAGGAGGAATAGATTTGGCCAAACGGCTCTCCACCTGGCTGCTCGTCAAGGCCACACACGGATCATCGAGACATTGCTGGCCATTGCCCCCTCCCTGGCCAACAAGCAGGCTAACCTTGGCCTGACGGCTCTTCACCTGGCTGCTGATGAAGGCCAAACAGAGGCCATCCGGGCATTGCTGACCATTGCCCCCTCCCTGTACAAAGAGAAGGATAACTATTGCCAGACGGCTCTCCACCTGGCTGCTCTTCAAGGCCACACACGGATCATCGAGACATTGCTGGCCATTGCCCCATCCCTTGCCAACGAGAAAAATAACAATGGCCGGACGGCTCTCCACGTGGCTGCTCTTCAAGGCCACACAGAGGCCATTCAGACATTGCTGGCCATTGCCCCCTCGCTGGCCAACGAGAAAGATAACAATGCCCAAACGGCTCTCCACCTGGCTGCTTTTCAAGGCCACGCAGAGGCCATTCAGACATTGCTGGAAAATGACCGATCCCTGGCCGAAGAGAAGAATATCAACGACGAAACAGCCCTCCAACTGGCCGCTCGTAATGGCCACACAGAGGCCATGCTGACATTGCTGACCAATGCCCCCTCCCTGGCCAACGAGAAAGCAAACCTTGGCCGGGCTCTTCACTTGGCTGCTGGGGAAGGCCACGCAGAGGCCATCCGGGCATTGCTGGAAATTGACCGATCCCTGGCCGAAGAGAAGAATGACAATGGCGAAACAGCGCTTCATTTAACCACTCGTAATGGCCACACAGGGGCCATCCAGACATTGCTGAACATTGCCCCCTTCCTGGCCGAAGAGAAGGATAACGATGGCGATACGGCTCTGCACACAGCTGCTTTCAGAGGCCATACAGAAGCCATCCAGACATTGCTGACCATTGCCCCCTCCCTGGCCGAAGAGAGGAACAACGATGGCGATACGGCTCTGCACACCGCTGCTTTCAGAGGCCATACAGAAGCCATCCAGACATTGCTGGCCATTGCCCCCTCCCTGGCCGAAAAGAGGAACAACGATGGCGATACGGCTCTCTTCGTGGCTACTCGTCAAGGCCTCACAGAGGCCATCCAGACATTGCTGGGCATTGCCCCCGCCCTGGCCAACGCCAGAAATCACCAGGGCAACACGGCTCTGCACCTGGCTGTTCTTGAAGGCCTCACAGAGGTCATCCGGGCATTGCTGGGCATTGCCCCCTCTCTGGCCAACGCCAGGAATCACCAGGGCAACACGGCTCTGCACCTGGCTGTTCTTGAAGGCCACACAGAGGCCATCCGGGCATTGCTGGCCAATGCCCCCTCTCTGGTTAAAGATAAGGGCAACAGGGGCAAGGAGGCTGTCCGGGAATAGACTACCCTGCGCGGCAACTGCTCCCGGGAGGCTGTCTCAGACTTTTTGGATTGGGTTTGTCATTTTTTGATGTATCAGCACCTTCA
>NZ_JAHHPO010000305.1 GCF_024606365.1 Endozoicomonas sp. ONNA2 | reverse complement strand
TTCGAGATGTAGGCGCGTTTATGAAACATTCGGGTTAGGTAGATAACAAGGGTCTTTTTAACTTTTATCAGGTAATCTTCAGAATCCAGCTGATCCGGGTCAGCATTGGGGGGTAACTCCCCGAAATATCGAATAAATGGTTTATAGTCACTGACCGGTAATGGCTGTTCTTTGTCCGTACACCCGGCAACTCTTTGCAGCAACGCTTTTAATTCAGGACCGAGATTGCCTTGTGGCAAGTCATGAGTGGTACCGGGGCAGGATTGCACGTTAGTACAATCCATAGGGATTTCAGCATTGGCAGAAGGATAAGGCATATGTCTGATGGGCAAGCCGTCCTGTTCACCCCCTGAAGCCTCTTTAACCAGGTAGTTGCACCAGAGATGACCGGGTGAATCCCTGAAATGACCCGTGGGTTGGGATGAATAGGTCTGGGTATGTTCCGGATTCAGATCAACAGATGAAAGTGGCGAGTTCCCTGAAACATGCATTTTACTGATTACCTTGTTATGAATAATGATCTGTTTATTCGGTCTTGAGCCATCAAACTGGACCACCAGTTCAGTAAAAAGTTCCATAAACCAGAGTTTCAATCTGGAAATAGCGAGGAGCCTGTCGGACTTAAGACTGTCCTGCGGTTGCGATAAATTGGCCTGAAATTCCTGATTTTTCGTCAAATAGCCCCGCTATTCTACTCAGAAACATAAATTTTTATCCTCAATTTGCTGCCGCCGCACGACTGCATGGATGCAGGAACAGTTGCCGTGGGCATTGGATAACGATGGTTTCCCGAGAGATCGGGAAATGCTGGCACCAAAGAAGAGAGCGAAGCCTGATACCCAGAGCCTGCCCGCAAGAGAAGGCCGATAAAATCCCTTGATCTCGCTATGAAAATACAACTGCGGGGACAGCGGAACTTTTCGCCAGCCAGTTACTCTTAAGATTGTGGCACTGCCCCCCCTTATGGAAGTAGGTAGATATTCGGTTTTGCCAGGGTCCAGGGGGCTATTCGTCAGTGACCATATCACTATTTCGGAAAACGGCAGTCCAAATAATCGAACCAACTATCGAGGTATTATTATGAACCCGACATCATTCCGGCCAGTTACCGCTCCTGACACCCACCCTACTGAACCACCACCGTCGTATACCCCGTATCCTGTTGAGCGCCAGTCCGAGGGGCAAGCGGCCACCTATGTGCATGATAAGCTGCGTGAGGTGAGTCACAATCCCAATTTCCGAAAGTTGGTTTTAGAACGTGTCATCAAAATTCATAACGAATCGGCAGATTATTCGGCAGATCGGATAATGCTTGCCGGGCAGGATGATTTTACCGTCAAGTATCCAGAATTCGACAAGTGGATTGAAAAGAAACTGGCCTTTCTGGACAACAGGGATGTGATCAATTTTGCCTTTGCCAGCGGCCACCTCAGGGAATATTATCAGGCGGAGGATTTTTTCCGGGGCAACGCGGATAACATCAGAATCAACTTCTTCCGTCGCTATTTTTCTCTGGAAGGGAAGGATTCCGGATTTGCAAAGCTCACGCTGTTGCAAAGTTCCAACATTATCTACAAGTTGCAAATACCTTCCCTGGAAGACGCTTATCTTGATTGCCCTTACCTTGAACCCGTAGCACCATCGGCACAACAATCAGTGGACTGTTGTCAGTTTAACTTTCCAGCAGCATTCGAGGTAATCACCGATGCTGCTAGCCAGTGGAGAGATTTGGCATTCATTATGAGTGAATTCTTCCCCGGGGTTGAAGTCGATAAAATTAGATCGGAGTGTCGGGGAAATGTCACAAAAGCATTGCTCACCGTACTGGATAAAATTGCTCGCAGTGGGATGCGGACTGATGAGTTGACTGATGTGTTAATAGCAATAGGGCGGACGGATCTTTCTGAAAAACTGCAAAACCGCTTGCAACGCTTATAACGCCAACATCCGGCACCCTTCCCGTTCGATTGCCCGTCGGTCAGTTCGGAACCAGGCCCTGGAAATGGCTTTGTGATAATGGAACTTTTGGCCAGCCAGTCACTCTAATGGCAAGAGCACCCAGAGGGTTTATAATAACGATCATTGGAGCATCCTCATGAATGTTAACCGGGGCATGAACTGTTTTGCCTGCCAGAGCGATCACCACCAACCAAAGCCTGGCCAATGGACAACCACAGAACCGACCAAACAGCTACCCGGGCCTGCCAGGGAGGAGGAGAGACGAGAACTGCTCTGGGCAGCACAGAGTGGCCGCCTGGCGATTCGGCAAATTGAATCAGCGGATGAAGCCGGTTTCTTCAAGGGCAGTGGCACGCCAAAATCCTTTACCCTTGCCCAGCGGGGGATGCCCCGCAGGAAATGGGCAGATCAGAATAGATGGACGGTAGGCATCGTCGATCCCAACTGCCTGTATGTCTACAAGAAAGAGGCAGACTCCTGGCGGCTGGAACAAGGCGCCGCTGCGGATAAACTGGGCGTTAAACTGCTGTCTGACCTGCCATCATTGTCTGAAAAAGGTGAAGAGATACGACAACGAGCCTGGTGGAATGTGTATCCTCGTTCAACCCCGGATACCTCAGGAAATCTGGGGCCGGATGGAATGTTCAGTTTACCAAGACTGAAGCCCTGCAAATATAATGCCCCCAAACCGACCGCAACTAATTTTGATGCCCCCTTACCCCGTTCAGAAATCGTAGTCACCCCCTGTGGCAAAGCACACATCAAATGTTTTTTTGTTGAGCGTGATGACGCCAGAAATATTTCGGATATCCTGGTAAAAAAGCGCCGGTGTGAACGGGCATTGAAACTCCCCCTGCCACTGGTGGTATTTTGCCGCCACACCGGGTCTGTAGAGGTCTGTTATGATGATGAACTGGCCTCTGAACACCTGGACATAATTGAGGATTCTCTGGATGTTCTTGCCTCCTCCCGGCGTATACCTTCAGGCGAAATCAGGAGAAGAATGAATTTATTGCCAATGCCTTTGCAAGTACAGGCACTGAGTTCAGGATTTTCCATCCCGCCGGATGATCAACCGAAATGGCAACAGGCCATCCAGCTGGTGAGTAATCCCTGTGATGGCAATGACCAGGAGCTTCTGGCATTAAAAGCCAGTGGTCTGCCAATTCACCGCTGTTTTTTTCATCAGAGAAATATCACGTCATTGCTGGATATGTTCCTGATTTCTGAATCACTGAGATACACGGAGATCCCTGACCGGGAAACGGAATTCCCGGTTGATGAAGTTAACCCATTACTTCGGCTGCTTTTGAAGAGCGGGGCAACACTTGCTGCCCTGGGCTGGTCCTTAATTAAAAATATGGGAGAAAATCATCAACTGTTAATGCCACCGGACCTGTTCAATTATATGGTGGCTGCCTTTGCTCCATTCAAGTTCCTTACCTTGAAAAACCTTTGGAATATACCATTAACCACAGTGGCCCGTTATTCGGGAGCCATCATTGAATTTGACCGCATCTGCAAGGATTTCAATGATCAGCAACGGCAGGACTGCCTGAAAGAGGCATTATCTCGTCAGCGACTTTTTCAAAGACCAACCCTTGATACCCTGCAGTCCCACTTACTGGCCTTGTTTCATTACGGAGCCGTCCTGGACGAAGAGGTTATGGGTACGGTTAAACAAGATCTGGCGCATTCAGGTGACTATACAAGGCTGATTGATAACTTATCCGTGGCCAGTTTCATCGAATGGGTTGAAGGTCTCTGGACGACACGGGGAACCCACACTCTCTTCCAGAATTGGCCAGCACATGTCAAGCAGGCCCGTGTGCAACTCACGAAACTGAAACAATCCCTTGATCTGCCGGTCGATCCCTTCGCAGCGGTGACACCGGCGTTACAGTTCATGGTGGATGCCTTTGGCAAACCGCCGGTCTTGCCGAATAATGTCGGGGATAATGAAGACACTATCCTCAAGGTGTTACAGCATTATTACCGTCGCCCGGGACCGAAGCGGGTGATTGCCAGCCTGTACGACTTCTTGCCAGAAACGTGGAAAACACAACACGCCTGCAGCCATGTTCTGCGGGCCAGGAATAATGGACTCTGGTACATGGAATTGCTGGAGAGATGTCACGTTCACTCTTTTAATCCAGTCGAAAAAAGTCTCCTGCCATTGGCCATTATTTATCAGGATGCCGCAACTGAAGACGTCGATGAATCGGAAGCAAAAACCAGGTCAGCTGCTTACTTCAAACGGGACCTGGCCGGGCACTTCCCTGAACAGCTGCTTGATAAGGTCGCCCAGGCGATGGTCAGCATGGAAAACGATACCAGGGGTAAACCGGAGAACCTGACTGGCTCCGTGCGCTGGTATCTGCGCATATTACGCTTTGCTGTTCGTATGGACTATTTACGCCATTATGGGGTTGGGTCTGATTTTCCCGGATTGGCGGTGGCTCAGCCCAAGATTTTTAACCCGAAACACCTTGACCTGCCAGCGCAGTGGGCCGGAAATTTTACCTGTGAGTCGGAGCACAAAACTGAATTCCAACGGCATCTGGAAGCCGCCATGCACGGTGCGGCTAACCTGGTGCAGGTAACCCAATGCCCCGGGGACCGGCGCAAAACTCCTTACACCGAAGTCTACGGTCTGGTGCCCGATGGCAATAAAATCAAGATACAACTTGACCGGACAACAAAGCCCACGCAAACAATGGACCGATTTATTGATGATAATGTTCGTCGCAAAATAGCCCGGGAAGCCGGAATCATTACCTGTTCAGACCCCGGCCACCAAGCCTGCAAGGCGGATCAAGGCAAGGGAATCACTTATGGTATTCATAACAACTGGTACGATCTCCAGCAGGTGGTGATTCCGGCTGGAATGACACGGCTGGAAAAGATGCAGTACGAACATGATCCGTCACTGCTGAGCCCGGCAACACAACAGGCATTGGCGAAAGAGGTGCAGCGACTGAAGAGCGCAGGTATACGGATGAATACGGGTACCTTGACCCAGGAAACGCTGGCTTCGTGGGACGCCCGGAAAGTGCTGAAGGATCGGGGTATTGCCGTGGCCAGCGAGAAGCGTCCTTACCTGGCCAACGATGGCTTCCCGAGAGAATGGGAAATGCTGGTGCCAATAAAGATGGCGAAGCCTGATGCTCAAACTGCGCCCACAGGGGCAGGCCGATAAAATCGCCATGACCATGCCGCTGAGGACAATGGAGCCATAATGGAACTTTTTGCCAGCCAGTCACTCTAATGACGAGAGTACCCGTCCCCGGTGGAAGTGGGCAATAATAATTATTATTGGAGCGTCATCATGAATGTTAACCGGGACATGAACCCCTTCGCCGGTCTGCGCGATTACTACCAACGAACGTTGGCACCCAGCCTGAGACAACCACTGAACCGACACCCGGGCCTTCCAGAGAAGTGGAGCGTCAAGCACTGCGCCAGGCGACGGAGGGTGGGCGTCTGGCGATTCGGCAAATTAAACCAGCCGAAGTCACCAGTTACTTTAATGGCACACCAAGATCCTATACCCTTGCCTTGCAGGGGATGCAACACGGGCACCTGACAGGTCGATGGACAGTAGGCATCGTCGACCCGGATTGCCTGTATGTCTACAAACAAGTTCCAGGTGCCTGGCCGCTGAAACAAGACGCAGAGGCAGATAAACTGAACGTAAAATTACTGTCTGATCTGCCATCATTGGCTGAAAAACATAAAGAGATACAAGCACAGGCCGGGCGGGAGGTGTATGACCATTTTACCTCAGGGCATCTGGGGGCGGACGGAAGGTTCAGTTTACCGAAACTGAAGCACAACAAATATGATAGCCACAGAATTTGTGCAGTATATCCGTCAGGCTCCGTACCCATTCCACAACTCGTGGTCACCAACAATGGAAAAGCAGACATCAAATGCTTTTTTGTCGTGAGCGATGTCCCTCATACTATTTCGGATATTCTGCAGAACAAGCGTGACTGTGAACAGGCATTGGGCCTGCCCTCCCTGCCACTGGTTGCTTTTTGCTGCAACACCGGGTCGGCAGAGGTCTGTTATGATGATGAACTTGACTCTGAACATCTGGCCCTGATTGAGCGTTCTCTGGATTGTTTTGATCCTTCAGGGTATGTATTTTTATCCAATATCATGAGCACAATGAATTTATTGCCAATGCATTTACAAGCAGAGGCACTGAGGTCAGGATTGTCCATCCCGCCGGATGATCAACTTAAATGGCAACAGGCCATCGAGCTGGTGAGTAATCCCTGTCCTGACAGTGGCCAGAAGCTTCTGGCATGGAAAGCGAGTGGTTTGCCCATTCACCGCTATTTTTTTCATGAAGGAAAAATGACTTCCTTGCTTGATCTGCTCCTGATTTCTGAAACACACAGATACAGTAAGGATGACCGGGTAACGGAATTCCGGCTTGATGAAGTTGCCCCATTACTTCGGCTGCTTTTGCAGAGCGGGGCCATACTGACTGGATGTGGCTGGAACCTTATCCGACAGATGGGAGGCTGTGCTCAATCTTATGTACCACCGGACCTGTTCAATTATATGGTGGCTGCCTTTGGTCCCATTAAGTTCCTTAACTTGCAAAACCTTTGGAATATACCATTGACCCGTTGTTCCGGAGGCATCGTTGAATTTGACCGAATCTGCCAGAAGTACAATGATCAGCAACGGCAAGACTGTCTGATAGAGGTATTATCTCGTAAGCGACTTTTTCAGAGACCAACCCTTGATACCCTGCAGTCCCACTTACTGGCCTTGTTTCATTTCGGAGCCGTCCCGGACGAAGAGGTTATGGATACGGTTAAACGGGATCTGGCCTGTTTCGGTGACACTACAAGGCTGATTGAAAACTTATCCGTGGCCAATTTCATCGTATGGGTTGATCAACTCTGGAGGCAACGGAAAACCCACACGCTCTTCCAGAATTGGCCAGCACACGTCAAGGAGGCCAATCAGCAACTCAAGAAACTGAAACAATCCCTCGATCTGCCGGTTGATCGCTTCGCATTGGTGACACCAGCGTTACAGTTTATGGTGGATGCCTTTAGCAAACCGCCGGTCTTGCCAGATAATGTCGGCGATAACGAAGACACTATCCTCACGGTGTTACAGCATTATTACCGTCGCCCGGGACCGGAGC
>NZ_JAHHPO010000304.1 GCF_024606365.1 Endozoicomonas sp. ONNA2 | reverse complement strand
AGCTAAATATCCTATTATCGGGATGATCGTTCGACCGATTCTGTCGCCCTGCCCCGGGAGGCTGTCCGAGAAATAGTGTTCCTAGCGAGGATTGGGAGAAATTTTGCTTCAGGTTTTTATGAGCTGAAAAACAACAAGAAAGTTGAAACTTATTCAGTAGATTGTGGTCAAAAGATTATTGTCAGGCAAATTTCAATCACTGATGGGCCAATTTTTAGAACAAACAATAACCAAGGAGTTTTTCATGAATGAATCATCAGCTGGGACACCACCACTGGATACCCTCCAGAATACACAAAACAGCCAATGGACCTGTGTAAGCTGGTTCAAAAAAATTTCCGATGCGGTTGCCAGTAAAACCTCCCGATTTTTCGGCCGTGTTGTTGCCGCTGTGGTATCGGTTGTTGCCTTTATTCCTTCACTGGCAATTGATCTTGCTTATGCTGCCAAAAGCCTGTACGACAGAAAAATCACCACACATGAGTCTACATCGCTTCCATGGAAAAGAAAAATTCATGATGGCTTTGTCCGGGACACGATGACAACACACAATCAATTTCTGGAAAAACATCTCTTGCATCAGCCAAAGGATATTCCACTGGCAGCTTTGGAAGCTTTGAATGATGCAATAGAAGGTGGCTTTCCATTTGAGTTGATTACTCCACACGATGATGTCCAAACAGTAAAGGCCCATGGATGGATAAGAAATGGTGAATCAAGGGACTACTACGATATTGGCGATGGCCAGGCGCTGGCATGCAATAAGTGCCGACACCAATTCTATGATGAGCTAATGATGAACAGCTACATGGAAAAGTTAGGTATTCCTACCATTGAAATCAAACCCGCTATTATGTGTTGGGAATTCGAGGGCATCAAATACAGAAAAGCGACATATATCACACCATCATTTAACGAATACGACAAACAAAATGCATTCCTGGCGCACAAATATCCTACTCATGATGAAGAAGAGCGACTGAAGGGCATAAAATTGTTACCAGAAGACTCGAATGAAAAGGCGGTTGAGAGCTGGGATGAGGCTTTAAAGCCACTGGTTAAAGATGTGAGAACCCTAATTGATCATGGTCTGACTGCATATAACGGTGTGGTCAACTACGCAGCGCCCTATACCCACAAATCGATCATTGTCGGAAAAGGCAATAAATTCCATTCAGGGGGGCCTGCTGATTATGAAATTCGCGCATTCCCCTACGAATTCGTTAACGAGAATGCTCAACTTCATCAACTTCCTCCTAAAAACAGGCTTTCCTCTGAAGATGAGCGTAAAACATTGCAACGATATATTGAGTCAGCCTTGTGGGTTCACTTTAATCCCAATACAGCCTTTTTACCAGCTGAGTATCAAAGTCTGGCTGAAAAACTTGCCGAAAGACACCTTCGCTATGAAATCAAAACTTAAAGAATTGGAACTTATTCTTTAGATAATGGTCCAAATATTTATGAGCTGTTCTTTAAACACTGGTATACCGATTATTTAAAATTAAAGGGATTTTTTATGAATGAACCGACAGTTGGTAACCCACTGGATACCCTTCAGAATGCAGAAAATAATGCATGGACCTGCGTAAGCTGGTTCCAAAAAATCTCCGATGCGGTTGCCAGTAAAACCTCTCGGGTTTTTGGCCGTGTTGTTGCCACTGTGGTATCGGTGGTTGCCTTTATTCCTGCACTGGCAGTTGACCTTGCTTGTGCTGCCAAGAGCCTGTATGACAGAAAAATTACCATACATCAAACTCTGGACCCCAATCTTTTGGTTATTTCAAAAGCCGATGGACACTGGCAAAGATACATTACTGATGAAGATGTCAGAAAGACGATGGAAGAGCACGCACGATTTGTGGCAGAAAATATCCAGGATTATCCATATGACAATCCAAGAGAAGCTTACGATTATTTATGTAGTAATGTTCGTCGGATTTCGTTGGTTACTCAAGAGGGTTCCAATCGAGTAAAACTTATGCATCAGGTGAAACATGAAGCATCAATTGAATTGTACGATATTGGCAATGGTCGGTTACTGGCAATTAGTCCAGACTCACACCAATTCTATGATCAGTTAATGATGCACACGTACCTGGAAAAATTGGGTATTCCTACCCATGAAACCAAACCCGCTGTTATTCGTTGGCATTTCGAGGGCTCTCCATACTCAAAAGCAGCTTACATCATACCATCATTTAAAGCATACACGGAACAAAATGCGTTCGTATTAGACACATCAAAAGCTTATAATACTAGCACGGTACTAGACGATAAGAAATTATTACCTGACGACACGGAAGAATTGAAAGCTGAGAACTGGGATGAACTTTTAAATCCGCTGGTTAAAGACATCAGAACCCTCATTGATAATGGCGTTTCTACCTTGGGCGACCCCATCAAAGTCATTCTTGTTGGTAAAGGCAATAAATTCCACTCAGGGGGTTCTGCTGATTATGAGGTTCGTGCATTTCCATTTACTTTCTCAAGCAAGCACTTTCAACATGATCAATTCCCCGTGAAAAAGCGGCTTAGCGCAAAAGAGGAGACTAAAACATTAAGGGCGTATATTCATGAAGTCGTTAATATGCAATTCAATTTCATGGCAAGATTGCCCCAAGAGTGGGAAACCCTGGTTGACAAACTGACTCGTAGACACAGCCGCCGATGGCATTTCCTGTAAAAAATAAAACCCCACACCAATTCCATGAAGAGTTTATGCACAGGTTGTCGAAGGGGATTGAAAAATCTGACAGGAAACGCAATGTTTCAGTTTTGAACTCAATGAGTCGTTTAAACAGGTTGTAAGCTTTGGTATTTTTGACTTTCTTACGCCCAAGGAGTTGTCTGGAAATAAACTCCCTATTTTCATTGCCTGACTGAACTGAGCTTGTCGAAGTTCGGTGACACGACCCTTCGACAAGCTCAGGGTGAACGAAAATCGGGAACTTATTAAAAGACAATTCCTTAAGTGAGGGGTGCTGGATAGTGGTCCAATTAAATAAGAATCAATTACTTACCAAAACATAATCAAAAGAAACAGAAGAGGTTTCCATGACCGGTCCGGTTAATTATCCCCCTCAGAATAAAGAAAATAGTGAATGGACCTGCGTGAGCTGGTTTAAAAAAATTTCTGTCGCTGTTGCCAGTAAAACATCTCCCTTTTTTGGGCGTGTCGTGGCTGCGGTGGTATCGGTAGTTACCTTTATTCCGTCACTGGCTGTTGATCTTGTATATGCAGTCAAGAGCCTGTATGACAGAAAAATTGCCAAACCTCAAACGATGGTTCAAAACCAGATACCAGGGAGCGGTTCACAAACTACCGTTCAAAGCCAGGTGCCAGAGAACAGTTATCAAATACCGGCTCCAAATCCTCCGTTGATTCCAAGAGCCAAAGTACAATGGCGAAGAGACATTCCTGATAGAGACGTCAGGGCTATAATGGGTCGTTACGATCTTTTTCTGGCAAAAAACATCACACATCATCCAAAGGAGATTCCAAAAGCAGCTTATCAACAATTGGATAAGGCAAAAAAAGGCAATATTCCGATTGAGCTGATTACTCCAGATGGGGTCACAACCATAAAACTCCAGGAAAGGCTGGGAGGTGGTGGATCAAAGATATTCTACGATATTGGCAATGGCCAGGCACTGGCAATGATTGCATCAGCGCACCAATTCTATGATGAGTTAATGATGCTTGGATACCTGGAAAAATTGGGTATTCCTACCAATGAAATCAAACCCGCTATTATCAGGTGGGAATTCCAGGACAAAAAATACACAAGAGCAACCTACATTGCGCCATCATTTAACGCTTACGCAGAACACAATGCTTTTGTATTGGACGGCAAAAATTATCTTGAGGCTGCCAGCCGACTGGACGACAGGAAGGTGTTACCTGCGGACAAGGATTCATTTACCCTTGACAACTGGGATCAAGTGTTAATGCCACTGGTTAAGGATATCAGAACCCTCATTGATAATGGAGTTTCCACACTGGATGATGCCTGCAGTGCCATTCTTGTCGGCAAAGGTACTAAATTCCACTCAGGAGGTCCTGCTGATTATGAGGTTCGCGCATTTCCATTTGATTTCTCCAGCAAGCAGGCTGAGTACGTTGGACTCCCCGTTAAAGAGCGGCTTTCAGCTAAAGAGGAGGAATCAACCTTGAAGCAGTATATTAGGGCAGTCGTTACAGTTCAATTTGATGCCTACTCATGCGATTTGCCAGAAGAGTGGGAAAGCCTTGTTGTGAGTCTTACCAAAAGATACCTTCGCCAGTGAATTTTTCTGTAAAAAAGGCAGCGTTCGTTTTCTATGCTCAACCCGTCAAAGAGAGGTCGCCCCGGACCGGTGCTTTTCTCCTGCGGTATTTTGGTACATCAGTTATCAGAAGACTAAACCACCCGGAAATAGCGTCTCAAAAATCGCAGGCCAGACATAATCCAGGGCCACATAAGTGCACTGGATATTGAAGGCAGCAAATACCAGACAGAGGGAGTCGAATCGCCGACAGCACTGCGAACCCAGAGGAGCATCAGCTGATAAAAACCTATCATCAGGAACACCATGAAGGCCTGTTGCCAGACAGGAAATAACCGGAGCCGTCGATGCAGGCTGAGTACAATAAAAGCGACCATGATCATACCCAGGGAGTTCAGCCCAAACAGACTGCCCTGAAACACATCCAGCAGCAAACCTGTGATAAAGGCAAACAACAGACCAAACCGTTCCGGCAATACCAGCACCCAGTAGATCACCACCAGCGGAACCCATGCCGGGCGAACCAGTGATAGCCACTCAGGCAAAGGCATAATACTGAACATTGCCCCCATCAGCAGGGTCATCCACACCACCCAGTGGGCATTAGCCTGCTGCACCATTATTGCCTCACCTCATCAGTTTTCTTCTCCGCCTTTGTAGCATCGGGCTCTGAAGCATCTGTCGACTCAATCAGGCCAACCACTTCCCGAAAAACCAGAAGCACAACCCGGCTTCTATTCACTTCAGCCAACGGCTTGACTTCAATGGAGGCAAAGGCATCACCGGAATTATGGATAACCCCGGTAACTACCCCCACCGGGTATCCCTCAGGATAGATACCCCCCAGCCCGGAACTGGTCAGCAGATCACCCTCCTGAAAATCTTCAGTCACCGGAATATGCTGCAGTTCAAGGCGATCGGTACGGCCGGTCCCCGTAGCAATAGCACGGTATTTGGTTCGGTGATTTTGCACCGGAATGCGTGCCGCCATGTCGGTCAGCATCAACACGCGACTGCTGACAGGGCTGACTTCAATGACCTGGCCCATCACGCCATGGGCATCAAGAATGGCCTGTCCCTGGTAGACCTTATCAATGGCTCCCTTGTTAATGATGACCCGGTGCCGGAAGGGATCAGGGTCAACGCCAACCACTTCGGCAACCAATACTTGCTCATCCACCAGTTCAGAAGAGTTCAGCAGCTCCCGCAGACGGATATTCTGGGCTGTTAATGAGGCAAGCTTCTGGACTTTTTGTTCTAGAATCAGGTTTCGTGCTTTGAGGCGGGCGTTTTCCTGGAGCAAGTCGTTGTGCGACATCACCACCTGAGAAGCGGTTCCCCAGAGACGCCCTGGCAGATCGGCAAGGAAAAGAACAGGTGTAGCCGCAACAGTTAGCCATTGGCGAACCTGTGACAAGGCGCGATAGCTATGATCAAAATACAAAATCGCCAATGACAGGATGATCAGCAAAACAAAGCGCGTGACCAATGACTGGCGTTGACTGAAAATCGGTTTAATAACCTGCTCCTTACCAGGCCTCAGAACTTAATTGCCTTGAAAATGTCATATCAGAATACTGTCCTGTCGACACCTGTGTCTGGCTGACATTCCCAGTGATCAGCTGTGTAAAGTGATGAGTCCAGCACTTCCCGGAAAAACCCGGGCTACAAACCACTGATGCCAATGGCAACTAACTTTGCCTGATGGCAGACCAAAATAGCAAATCAGCAATACCTCCGGAGGAAATATTGCTGATCAAATTACAAAACAGGTGTTTGATTAACCGGGATGCCTGCCGCTAATCCGTGGATAACAGATCCATACGATGCTTATCCATCATCTCGATTGCCCTGCCGCCGCCACGGGCCACACAGGTGAGCGGATCTTCAGCGACCAGGACCGGCAGACCGGTTTCTTCACTGATCAGTTTATCCAGATCCCGCAGCAAGGCACCACCACCGGTGAGCACCAGACCACGCTCGGCAATATCAGAGGCCAGTTCAGGCGGGGATTGTTCCAAGGCACTCTTGACGGCCTGGACAATGGCCGTCAGCGACTCCTGGAGCGCTTCGAGAATCTCACCACTGTTCAGGGTAAAACTTCTGGGAATACCTTCCGCCAGGTTACGCCCGCGCACATCAATTTCCAGCAGCTCATCACTTGGATAAGCGATGGCAATTTCCTGCTTGATGCGTTCAGCAGTGGCATCACCAATCAGGCTGCCGTAGTTGCGACGGACATAAGTCACAATTGCATCATCAAAACGGTCGCCGCCAATGCGCACGGATTCAGAGTAGACAACACCACTGAGGGAGATAATGGCAATCTCTGTGGTACCACCACCGATGTCCACCACCATGGAACCACTGGCTTCTTCCACCGGAAGTCCGGCACCAATAGCGGCCGCCATGGGCTCTTCGATCAGATAAACTTCCCGGGCCCCGGCACCGAGCACCGACTCACGGATCGCCCGCTTTTCGACCTTGGTTGATTTGCAGGGCACGCAGACCAGCACACGGGGGCTGGGCTGGATAAAACTGTTCTCATGTACTTTGTTAATAAAGTGCTGCAGCATCCGCTCGCAGACATCAAAGTCCGCTATCACGCCATCTTTCATTGGACGAATAGCAGTGATGTTGCCGGGGGTTCGACCCAGCATCCGCTTGGCATCGGCACCCACAGCCACTACGCTCTTTTGAGTACCGAGATTGCGGATAGCAACCACAGAGGGTTCATTCAACACTATGCCCTTTTCGCGGACATAGACCAGTGTGTTGGCTGTTCCAAGGTCGATCGACAGATCGCTGGAAAACAGGCCACGTAACCTTTTCAGCATGTTATGGTGTACCTTGATTCAAGGCTTGGGTAATTCCGGAAACTCTAACAATGCTGCCTTCAGAGGGCAAGCAGCAATTGCGTACTGTGGGAACTGTGCCTGAATCATTTCTCAGAATAAGCATTCAAACAGCGGCTTCGTATAGTGGGATTTACCGAAATCCGGTTGATTGTCCGTGCGTTTCGTTAAACTGCAATGCTCTATTTTTACACCAATCAGCATCCCATTTACCATTTCTGAAAAGATGTTTCCAATAAACATCCTGTAGATCACCCGATAAATCCTTGAGAAATATGTGGGCAGACCATACATTAGCTGCTTGGGAATTGACCCGAAATAACTTCATCATTTTATTCAGTCCGGGAAATTGTCGCCGCCCGCTGCCCACAAAAGCACAAGTGATTCCAGCTTTTCGGGAAGCGGGTAGCGTCTGTAGAAATGTCGAAGTTATTTCAGG
>NZ_JAHHPO010000303.1 GCF_024606365.1 Endozoicomonas sp. ONNA2 | reverse complement strand
AGAGCTTTTTCTTTTCCTTTGTGCTCTTCGTGTGCTTTGTGGTTCAAAGCTTTTGAATCTGGAATTAATAGATAGATGCGTAATGTCTATCTTAAGAGAGAACGCTTGAAAAAGGGTTCAACCTGAAAACGCATGAGGGGATGATAACCAAAAGAGCCATAATTCAGTGGATCTTTGTATCATTTTCACTCTTGTTCAGGCAGTTGCACCGGGAATGGATTTTTAATCTCTATGAGTCGCTTCAGGTCAGTATAAATCGAACCCATCATTTCTTTTACGAGTTCCTGAGATTCCCGGATTATTTTTTGATTACCAGTTCTAGAATATGAAGGTTCGATATAACTTTCAGATTGATAATGATCCAAAAATTGAACTCCACGTTTCATTGTATCAGTGATTTCATCAATTTGTCTTTGTGTTAACTGCTTACCGGAATGCAATGCATGATAACGTGAGTCGAAATTCTCAAAATTTTTCAAATATCCCTTTGAAGACATTGCTTCTCTATAACTGTACATTGCCACGCACTGTAAATAACCGAAACCTTCAGGTTTCCGTGCTTGCAATTGCGCCGGGGTTTCATTTCTGTCAGGACCCAATTTTATCGGGGTGACTATAATGCCAAGATCTAGTGAACCGTTCATTTCTATGACAGCCTCCTGGTGATGCCTTAAGCAGGTGATTTCTTTCCTATCGATACATTAGTCCATTATTTGATAAAAAAGTTTCCGTGGTTTTAGTAATCAAGTTGCCAATGGCTGAATTGTTGTCCAATACTTCTCGATAAATGATGCTTTTCCCAACTTATGGCCAACTTGTGGCTGCCTCAGAATCAGGATTTTTTTTGCAAGTACTCATCGAGTACTTCCTGAACAACCTGCTTGTCAACATCTTCCTTGTCTTGGCGAACAGCCCTCATACAGACTTCTCTGGAGAATCCATAAACATCAGCAACAGTGCATCCACCCTGCCTGGTGGCAAGCATCTGGGCTACAACGTCAATGTTGACATTACTTGCGATGCTTATCGTATCCCAGCAATTGGCAAGAAGCTCTTTGACATCCCCGCCATTTCCCAGTGGCTCTACTTTAAAATGGTAGGTAAACCGGCCGGGGCGCTTTGCTGCATCACTCATGACTTCAAGATTATTGGTCATGCCTATGACCAGAATTTTATTTTTTTCCGCCTCACCAATTAAATCAAGCAATGTGGCGACCTCTTCGCCCCGGATGCTGTCTTGTTTGAGTGATTGGGACAACAGGGTATCCACTTCATCAATGATCACCACAGATGGTGCTAATATATTGGCAGATCTGAATATCTCAGATATTTTGCAGGATGTTTCATGCACGTATTTACTGCCAACAGCAGATAATTTTATTTCAAACTTATAAATACCGATAAAATCAACCAGTTTTTTAACCGCGCTGGTTTTTCCACACCCGGGCTTTCCATAGAGTAAAATGGGACTGGGTCCGTGAATTTTCTTTTTGGCATATTTGTCAGGTCTTTTA
>NZ_JAHHPO010000302.1 GCF_024606365.1 Endozoicomonas sp. ONNA2 | reverse complement strand
TAGTACCAGCCCAAGTAGCCAGAAATATACGATTCCATATGGCCAGCTACTTAGCTATTTGACCTGCAGAACTAATTGACAATCGTCGTCGCCTGCAATCAGGAGATTCTTCATGAATGTTTCGCAAACTCCACAACAACAAGTATCCGTGATTGAGTTTATTTCCACCACCGGCCAGCACAAAACACTGACATCCATGGCCGGAACAAAAACCATCAGGGCCATCCGGGCTGATGCTCTGGAGAGCCTGTCCCATTTTCAGTGTGTTGTCTGCGAAGATGTACATAGCAAGCCCCTGAGAGCAAGATGCTGTGATGCAATACTGTGTGCCTTTTGCTACAACCATCTGGAAACCCCGAAAGCGTGTCCAAATGACAGAGAACCGTTTTTCAACACCCTGAGTCGCGACCTGATACCGATGGGTAGGCCAGTGTACAAACTGATAGAACACCTGATGAGACACTTTACCGACATCGAGGCAACCGGCACCGATACCACCAAAAGCGAGGCGCAACAAGCGGCATTGGCAACTCTGGAAGGTCGGCTCGCCAGTGGTACGGCAATACATCAGCCCTTCGGTGTGGTGAGTTCTTTACGGGCCAATCGCCATGATGTGTCAAGCAGGGCTGTATTTCGTCATCTTGCTCCTGTGCAAGCTCCTGCAATCCAACCAGTAGATACACGACCATTGTTGAATAATAGCTATACTCAAATGTACCGGGACCACATGCGGCTACTTGAGCACCAAGAGGACTTTCTTCGGCAGAGCGGGAGGAGCCTTGACGGGCTTCTGGATGCTTTCAGAAATTTTAGTCATTCTCATGGCCTTGATCCAGACAACAAGTATCCGCTTGATATGATTAATGGCATTCAAATTTTTAACGACGATGGTCTGATTGAGCTTAATGAACAGCCTCCGCAGCGCCAGCCTGCAGTGACAGTTATTGCACCCGCAGCAGCTCATGAGCTTCAGGATAACGGCTACCTCAGGATTTCACCTCGCAGCAATGAAAATAATAATGTTGTTGTAGAATTGCCGCAGGCATTTGCTCAGCCTCTCAGAATCCATAGTAACGGGGGGGATATCATCACTGGTCCTGGCTATCGGATCAAACACGGAGGGTTAATCTCATCGTCAGGGAATATTTGTATTGCAGTGGATAGCACTCGGGTAAAAGTTAAAACGACGGGTCCTGATGCTGAAGTGACTGTTGCCAACCATAACGAACCTATCGGACAGAGAACCGAACTGTGCGTACGTTCCAGCTATGGCAGAATAAGGGTTACTAACTGGTAGGCTTTGTTCGCAGAACGATAGAAACGTGTTCACGCTCAAGCCTGAGCAACACTGGGAGGCTGTCCGAGAATAGACTGCCTTGGTGCGGGGCAGCAAATTGGTTTAAAAATCCGCTTTTGTTCTGCAAATAGCCCCGTTATTCACCTCACAAAACCGAATTTTTATCCTCAATTTTCTGTCGTCCTCGCTACG
>NZ_JAHHPO010000301.1 GCF_024606365.1 Endozoicomonas sp. ONNA2 | reverse complement strand
CGTCCTCGCTACGGGGACGCCCAGTCGGGCGCTATTCTCGGACAGCCTCCCGGGACAAAACCTCTTCCCTGCTGCGAACAGGTAGCCGTGTGGTCAGGATCGACAGTTTTGCAGACTGCTGACCCTTGTCTGACATAGCAGACGTCTGGATTATCCTGTCAGGTAAGGGGTTTGCACTACCCTGACGAGCAGGTTCTTTAAACCATCAGATTGATGGGTATGAGTCGCGGGTTAACCGGTTCAGGAATTTTTGAATGACAAAAAGGCCGGAAAATGCCCCGCCAGTCAGTTGCGGGTAACGGGCGCGATGGGGATGCGCTCGCCATCCTTGAAACGTGCCACCAGTTCCAGTTCACCGCCCAAAGCCCGGATATAGGAGACCTGGGTGGAAAGGTTGATGTCCTCCCGTTTTTCGATTTGGGAGATGTTGGGGCGTTCCCATCAAAGTCCAACGTTGTTCTTCTGCAATACTTGCTCCGCACGATAGCTGGATCGTACTAATGAGCCTGAAACTACCTCAAGAAACCCTTTTTCCAATCCCCATTGGCGATATTTTTCAAAATCTTCCGGCGTCACATAACGTTCAATGGGGAGATGATTAACGGTTGGCTGCAGGTACTGGCCAAAGGTAACAATATCTACATTGATGGCTCTGAGATCATCAAGGGCTTCCAGAATCTCATCATCGGTTTCACCAAGCCCCAGCATCAGACTGGTTTTCGTCAGGATATCAGGACGATATTTCTTGGCATGTTCCAGCACGGACAGTGTCTGTTCATAACTGGCCCTGGGATCACGCACCGGGTGAGTCAATCGGCGAACGGTTTCTACATTCTGGGCAAAGACAACTATAGGGCTATCAACCACCTTCTCAACATGGGACATAACACCGAGAAAATCAGGGGTCAGAACCTCTACATCCGTCTCCGGGTTTTCTTCCTTGACGCGGCGAACCACCGCTGCGTAATGTCCAGCGCCACCATCCGGCAGGTCATCGCGGTTAACCGAGGTCAGAACCAGATACTTAAGATTCATCCATTTAACTGAAGTGGCGGTATGCTCAGGTTCGTCCTCATCCAGCCACCCCTTCGGGTTACCGGTATTAACGGCACAGAACCGACAAGCCCGGGTGCAGGTATCGCCCATCAACATGATGGTCGCAGTACCAGAACTCCAGCACTCGTTGATATTCGGACACATGGCCTCTTCGCAGACCGTACTGAGCTTGTGTTTATGAACGATACTTTTGACTTCTTTGTATTTTGTACCGTGACTGGCTTTTATTCTGAGCCAGGATGGTTTTTGCTGAATCGGGGCATGCTGTCCCCCGGCACTGGCTTTAATGCCATTTTTAATGGCTGTAATGCCTTTGTCATTGACAAATTTGGTACCACTTTCTATTTTGACGCTACCGTCTAACTGAACGGTCGGAATAATATTTTCCGGCTTCATCCGCAGGTTTCCTCCGGTGAGGCTGCTATTACTGCCTCATGGTTATCAAACGATTCAGGACAGCTGTTTTCACAATGAGCAGACATGCCTCTCTCCCTGTTATCTTGGTGTACTGCCAACTGGACCATTAAATGGCTGCCCCAATGTTCCCGCTGTGTGTCAACAGATCATTGCTCGCCGCTCTTTCATCAATATTGATGTACCCCAGTGCTGTCTGAAAGCATACCAGCATACGCCGATGCACCGCCTCTATATCGACATTTTCCAGCAGAGATGCCATATCCACTACACGAAGCCCCGGGTAACCGCAGGGATTAATGCGGTTAAAGGGTTCCAGATCCATATCGACATTCAGGCTTAGCCCATGGTAAGAACACATTTTACGAAAGCGAAGCCCAAGAGATGCAATCTTGGCACCATTGACATAAACACCTGGTGCATCCGGTCTGTTCTGTGCTTCTAAACCATAACCTGCAAGCATGGCAATAACGGCACTTTCCAATGCAGAAACCACGGCCCGTGGACCACTTTTCTTCCGGCGCACATCCATCAGAAAGTAAAACACCAGCTGGCCCGGACCATGATAGGTAACCTGGCCACCGCGATCCACCGGAACAACCGGTATATCTCCCGGAAAAAGAACATGTTCCGGCTTGCCAGCTTGACCCTGGGTGAAAACCGGAGGATGTTGCACCACCCATAATTCATCCCGGGTCTGATCCCCCCTATTGGCAGTAAAGCCTTTCATTGCCTGCCAGACAGGCTCGTAGTCTCTGTGCCCGAGATTACGAACAATCAGGTCATTGTCAATACCGTCAGACTGTTGGATGCTTCCAGCCATCAAAGCCCTGTCCATTACAAAACCATTTGAATCCGGCCGCTGGCTTTCAAATCTTCAAAGAGCGCCTGCAGTTGAGGTTCGCCAGTGGCATGAATAACCACGGTCACTGACATGTACTTGCCATTTCGGCTGGTTTTCATTTTGGCATGACCATCGAAGTCCGGGGCGTGTTTTGCCACCACCCTCAGGACAAAATCTTTATAATCGGGAGCGGAGTGCCCTACGATACGAATAGGGTAATCACAGGGAAATTCAATTTTCGGGGCCTGTGGCTCATTCATAACCATCTACCTGCATCATTGCCGAACGATAAAGCAAAAGCGCTGTACCCAATACAGCGCTTTTCAAACTTCTCCTTACCCATAACCGTTATGCAAGCAGGCTGGTAAAGAACAGGACAATACTATCCCAGATACGCTTGAATAAACCTCCGGGCTCAACGGCCTGCAGGGCAACCAGCGGCACCTCACGAACGCGTTCATCTTCCAGCATAACGTTTACTGAACCAATGGTTTGGCCTTTTTCGATGGGCGCTTCGAGCTTTGGGTTGATCGTCACAGATGCGATCAGGTTCTTACCCGTACCCCTGGGCACAGTGACAATCAGGTCCTCAGTGATACCGGCGGTAATTTCACTGATGTCACCTTTCCAGACCTTGACGGTTTGTAAAGGCTCGCCACCTTTTTTCACGTCTACGTTTTCAAAGAAGCGGAAACCATAAGTTAGCAGTTTCTGGGCATCATCAGCACGCTGTTTCTCACTACCGGAGCCTAACAGCACGGCAATCAGGCGGCGGTCATCACGTTCGGAAGTGACTGCCAGGTGGTAGCCGGTATCTTCAATATGCCCGGTCTTCAGACCATCCACATAAGGGTTGGTCCAGAGCAGACGGTTACGGTTTGCCTGACGACGCAGGGGTTTACCGGTTTTTTTATCCACGCCGTACTGAAAGTACTTCTCAGCATACCAGCCGTAGTATTCCGGATAGTCCTGAACGATATGTTTGCCAAGAATGGCCAGGTCACGAGCTGAAGAGTAATGGTCATCTGCTGGCCAGCCAGAGGCATTCTGGAACAGCGTGTTGTTCATGCCAAGACGCCGGGCGGTGCTGGTCATTAATTGGGCAAACGCCCCTTCGCTGCCTGCGATGTGTTCAGCAACCGCAACGCTGGCATCATTACCGGAAACAATAATAATACCCTTGAGCAGATCTTCGACGGTTACCCGTTCCCCAACTTCAATAAACATGGTGGAACCACCAAGGCTCCATGCTTTTTCACTGATCAGAACCTGGTCATCACGGTTAATATTGCCCGCATCCATTTCCATTTCAGCCAGATAAGCGGTCATCATTTTGGTCAGACTGGCTGGATGCATGGGGTCATCGGGATTCTGTGATGCCAGCACTTCACCACTGGCGGCGTCCATCAGAATAAAGCTCTTCAGGGATACTTCCGGTGGCGATGGAATCTGTCCATATGCACTGGCCTGACCAGCAAAAACAAGACCGGCCATGGTCAACGCTCTGAGCCAGCGGGGGGCCACCAGCTGATGAAGGGCCACCAGCGTGCGAAGGGAAGATAACATTCTTTTGCCCATGCAGATAAATGGTCTGAGTATATGGATTTTCTTCATTATAATGTTCAAGTCTTTAGAGGTTAACTGCAACTGACAACAATTCACCGATCAACACAACAGAACTTTCGTCAGGTCAGAAGCGAGCAGGGAGTAAAGTAGTGAACCAAATAAAAGCGTGCTCCTCGCCAAATTCTGATAAAAGCTGACTTGCTCCGGAGTATACAGGAATATCGGCCCCAAGTTCTGCTGCTGTGCAATATCCCATTGCCACCTTTACCCTTTGCTGACCCGTGGCCATGTAATACCAATTTCACCTTCTGAATATGAACTACGCAGCCATTTTGAACAGCTGGATCTTCGTTGAAATCCCTCGCAACTGCCCTGCTATTACTGGTCAATCCGCTTTGCCCATCTATTGAAAATGGCTTGCACGATCTCATATTTAGAAGGTGAAATTGGTATAAACGTTCTATTAATGAAGGTCAATCTTGCACATTGCTCATTTTCATCAGTGTTAATAGCAAAGAAATCTATAGCCATGATTGCACTCCAAAGCCCTGAAAAACCTGACCCTGCGGAAAACAGAATATCTAAAAAAATGCTACAGACCTTATGGCTAAAAGCCTCGGGGTGAGAACGAATTATCTTGGCAAGGTTGCCAAACGCCCTCTATTTTTACCTTATGATTACACGACTATGAGCCAGCAATGCCTTTCAACCGTAATAGTAATCAATAATTCTATGATTGATAAAACATGGGAAACGGGGAGTGACATAATGCTAAATGAAGACCTGTACGAGTGTCTCATTGAACTCGGCATTAATGAGCCTAAAGCACGTGCAGCGGCAAAGGAGAACGCCAAACTGACCGAAATGGGTGAAGACATTGTCACTATACGGCAAACGGTCTTCGAGCTCACTCGCCAGAGCAGTGGTATGAATGAGCGCCTGATCAATGTTGAAGAGTTAATAAAAGCGCTGATTCAGCGTATCAACAGTATGGAACAGTGGCAGACTCAAACTGATGAACATCTGACTGATGTTGAAGGTCGTCTGACGGGGGTAGAAGGGAAATTGATCAGTGTTTCAGGCAGGTTAACCGGTGTTGAAGACCGCCTGACCCGTGTAGAAGATGAACTGGCTGAAATCAAAGGCATGTTGAAAATACTTGTTGACCGAGAATAGGACAGATTTGATCCATCCTATACCCACCTTATGGAGCTTTGACTATCTGCTCAGGCTGTTCTTGCTCAGGCTGTTCTTGCTCAGGCTGTTCCCCCTCTACTTCAGTCACCGTCTTTTCAAAAGCCCCCTTGACAGGCTTTTCATACACAAGATAGGGTGACGCAAACTCAGCAGAGCTTAACCCCTCCAGCAACGACTCCAGATGGTCAGGACTTTCCACTGGACCAATCCTCACCCGATAAAGCGGTTCTGGTGCATCCCCTTTGATAACTTTCGCCTGGACACCCACCCGGGAAAAGAGATCACGACGTAACAGCTGCGCATTATGGTAATTTTTAAAGGCAGCCAGTTGCAGGTAGAGCAAATCACCATACCGTTGATGAGCGGGAGAACGGGCAAATGTCTCCGGGTCAATGCCTTCTATTGCCACATTCGCCAAGCCTGAATCAGCAAACCCCAGTTTTTTTGCCGCCACATAAGAAAGATCGATCAGTCGATCACCATGAAATGGCCCACGGTCATTGACCCGCACCACCACCGACTGACCATTCTCAAGATTAGTGACCTTGACATAGGAGGGTAGTGGCAAGGTTTTATGGGCTGCCGTCATCTTGAACATATCGTAGATTTCACCGTTAGCCGTCTGCTTCCCGTGAAACTTGGTGCCATACCATGAGGCTTGACCATTTTCTGCATAACCATTGGCAGATGCCATCGGCTGATAGTGAATCCCGCCCAGGGTGTACGGTGTATTTTTAACAGGAACCTGTATTGGCGATGGCACAGCGTCAGGAATGGTACTGATATCAACGGAGCGAGCCGGTGGGCCATCCTGAACTTTGGTGCTGCTACAGCCAGCCAGGGCTAATAACATTACGGCAGGAACTAACCTGACTACCAGAGTGCTAATGCCCATGAATTTCCCCAATGATACCAGGCCTGAGATGCTGGCTCCCGATCGTCCCGATTGATCAAATATACTTTTCAACATGTTGAAAAGATCACCCCTGCTCACCTTTTGCAACTTGCTTTTGTAATGCCAGGGACCGGTTATATCTATCCTTCACTTCTCTGGCCAGCTGATAAACGGCAAGGGCATACATTTGGCTACGATTATATCGGGTAATGACATAAAAATTATGAAGCCCGACCCAATACTCAGCACCGGCACTGCCTTCATGCTTCATGGCCAGGACCTTTGAGGATTTCGGAACCATTTTCGGCACAACCCACCCAGCCTTTCGTACCAGGCTCAGTTTTTTATCCGGTTTCAGTCCTGAAGAAACAATCTGCTCATGCTTGGCGCCTGAAACCTTTGCCTGAACTGCCACACCACGGCCGTATTTCCAACCGTGCTTTTGCAAATAGTTGGCAACACTGGCGATGGCATCTTCATCGCTCAGCCAGATATTTGCCTGCTGATCGCCGGTATAATCAACCGCGTAGGCACGGTAGCTGGACGGCATAAACTGTGGAATGCCCATGGCTCCGGCATAGGACCCGGTCAGTTCGTCAACGTCAAGATTCTGTTCCCGGGCGAGTAACAGGAAATTTTTCAGCTCTTTGCGAAAAAACTCACCCCTTCGGGGAAAATCAAACCCCAGGGTAGTGAGCGCATCAAGCACTTTAAAGCCACCGGTCTGGCGACCGTAGTAGGTTTCTACACCAATAATCGCCACAATAATATTGGCAGGCACCCCAAGCTCCTGTTCAACACGGGCAAGGGTTTCCACATTGTCTTCCCAGAAGCTGACCCCCTTCGCGATTCTTTCTGGCGTAACAAATATCTTGCGGTAGTCCTTCCACTCCAGGGTACCTTCTGCAGGACGGCTGATCAGCTCCAGGGCCCGGTCAGAACGCTCCGCCCCGGCCATAATATCCTCGAGTTCTGTCCGGGAAAAACGATGCTCGGCGACCAACTCATCAATAAAAGCATCAACATCCTGCCTGCCCAGATAGTCACTGCCAGGATTTTCCTGTGCAAACGATACCGGTGTAGCAACCATGGCAGCCATCAACAGGCCATCACGAACCACTCGACGGAACACCCCGGGAAAATTTTTCATGTATCCGTACCTTTTTAAAAATAACAAACTCAGGGTTCTCCCAAAGACTAATACAGCAGCAACAATACATTGCCAACCCTGTCTCTACATTAATCGACAGTGGTTCTTAATTCTATGGCGGAAAGGTAAAGATCTATCGGGAAACCCCGAGAAAAGAGCGATGGGTATGTATCGACATCAGCAGACCAAAACCGGCCAGCAAGGTCAGTAAAGAAGTCCCCCCCCGGCTGACCATAGGTAATGGAACACCCACTACTGGCAGAAGCCCACTCACCATTCCGATATTGACAAAGATATACACGAAGAATGTCAGGGTAATACTGCCCGCCAATAAACGACCAAAGAGCGTCTGGGCATTCAGGGTAATGAATATTCCCCGCGCCAGAATCAAGGTATACAGAACAAGGAGTATCAGGCAGCCCATCAGGCCAAACTCTTCCGCCAGAACGGCAATAATAAAATCCGTATGGCTCTCTGGCAAAAAATCAAGATGCGATTGGGTTCCCTGCAACCAACCCTTGCCATAAAGCCCACCGGAACCAATAGCGATGGTGGATTGTATGATATTCCAACCGGCTCCCCATGGGTCACTTTCAGGCTTTAGAAATGTCAGCACCCTCTGCTTCTGATAGTCATACATAAAGAACTGCCAAAGCACATAAATCGCGGGTACCGCAAGGCAGATGGAATAAAATATAATACGTTTTCGCAAACCCGCCAGAAGCAAAACAAACAGGCCCGAAGCACCAATTAAAATTGCCGTACCAAGGTCAGGTTGCCTGGCAATAAGCACCACCGGAACAGCAATAATCATCAGTGAAAAAATGACATCCTTAAACGAGGGAGGCAGTGGCCGCCGGGCCAGAAAAGCCGACATGGTTATCGGCATAATCAGCTTGATCACTTCCGATGGCTGAAACCGGAAACCCGGCAGCTGAATCCAGCGCTGGGCACCTTTGGATTGTACGCCCATGAACAGGACGGCCAGTAATAACAGCACCCCGCCCACATAAAACCATTTGGCCCACTGCATCAGTACTCTCGGCGGAACCTGGGCCAAAATCACCATGCCGACCAGACTGATGCCCAGGTAAGTAGCCTGTCGAATAACAACAGACATATCCCGACCGGTGGCACTGTAAAGAATAAAGAGCCCCGCACCACAGAGTAACAGCAAAAAACCGAGCAGCACAAAATCAATATGCCAACGCATGGCCAGTCCCGGGCTGCGACCAAATCCGTGGAGATCAATCTGGCGTACAAAATCCTGGTTAGCCATTACTTCTCTCCCTTCAATTGATTGCTGCTGGCATTTAATCCGGGCAACAGGTAATGATCCATGACTTTTCTGGCGATATTGGAAGCTCCATTATTATTCTCCAGGATCACAGCAACGGCAATCCGGGGATTTTCTACCGGCGCAAACGCGATAAACAGACTGTGATCCCGCTGGTACTCTTTCAGCTTCTCAGCATCATATTCCTCTCCCTGGGGAATACTGACCACCTGTGCTGTGCCGGTTTTACCGGCCATACGGTATTTGAGTCCCCGACCGATTCGCCAGTGTGCGGTCCCCCCCGGAGAATGCACAACATCTTCCATGGCTTTGATAATAAGTTCCCAGTTTTTGGCTTGTGCCTCGGGAGTCCGGCCAATGCTGATATCATCCCCCCAGAATTCACCCTGGATTTCAGGAATATCTTCTTTCACCAGACGGGGCTGAACATACTTGCCACGATTGGCAATCAGTGCCGTTGACTCTGCCAGCTGCAAGGGGGTTGCCAGCATATAGCCCTGGCCAATGATCGCAATCACCGTTTCCCCTGGATACCATGGCTGACCATAGGCACCTCGCTTCCACTCCCTGGAGGGCAAAAGGCCCGGACGCTCCTCTCTTATATCAATGCCGGTTCTGTGGCCAAACCCGAATTGATCAGCAAAATCATGGAGGTTGTCGATACCCAGCTTCCCGGCCTGAATATAGAAATAGGTATCATTGGATACTGATATGGCACGGGATAAATCGACCCAGCCATGACCAGAACGTTTCCAGTTGCGAAACCGGTGGTCGCTGCCCGGCAGCTGAAACCAGCCTTTATCAAAAATTTTATCCTCTGGTTTGACAACATCGTTTGCCAGCAGTGCCAGCCCCATCACCGGCTTTACTGTGGAGGCAGGGGGGTACTCACCTAATGATGCCCGGTTGTACAACGGTCGTTCGATATCTCGGTTCAGCGCATTGTAAGTCTTACTATCAATACCCGTAACAAACAGATTGGGATCAAATGATGGATTGCTGGCCATTGCCAGCACGCCCCCGGTCTTTGGGTCCATTGCAACCAAAGCCCCTCTGCGACCATCGATTGCGTCAATCGCCACTTTTTGCAGCTCGCTGTCCAGATAAAGGTTAAGATCCTGACCGGCTTGTGGGCTGACTTTTTTCAACACCCGCAATACCCGGCCCCGGGCATTGGTCTCTACCTCCTGATAACCGGGCTTACCCAGAAGTACCGACTCATAAGCGCGTTCAATACCAATCTTGCCCGTGGTATGAGTACCGGAATAGAGCGTTGGATCGAGACGTTTCAAATCCCGGTCATTGATTCGGCCTACATAGCCGATGCTGTGGGCAAAATGCTTTCCTTCGGGGTACTGCCGAATCAGCTCAGCGTTGATATCTACCCCCGGCAAACGGAAAAGATTGACTGAAATCCGGGCGATCTCTTCTACGGTAAGGTCAAACTTCAGAGGCACTGCTTCATAAGGCCGACGTCGTCTGACGCGTTGATGAAAACGCTGTAGCTCGCCATCTGTCAGCGGCAAAATATTGTCAATATCATCCAGCAAACCGCCAAGGTCTTTTGTCTGCTCTCGCACAATCGACAATATATGACTGGGCTTGTTTACGGCAAGAAGCTTACCATTGGTGTCGTAAATCAGGCCACGGGTGGGAGGGACTGGTTGAACCAGTACACGATTTTCATCTGATTGCGTGGACAGTTCATTGTAGCGAACAACCTGAAGATAGAAGAGGCGGGAAACCAGCCCCACAGTAAGGAGCACCATACAGCCAATGGCAACCCAAATCCGGATATTTACCAGTCTTTTTTCTGCCCCATGGTCCTTTAAGGTATCCTGCGGCATGTTATATCTCAGTCATCAGTCGTATGATCAAAGGGCAGTTTACAATGTATCAACTGATACATTAGCCTGTTAATACACAGGGATTAAACGTAAAAAATACTCACTCACTTTTACTTGAGTAAAAGAACGTCGTCAATCCGGGTTAGATCAGTTTTACTTGTGGTATGGGTGATGGTGAAGAATGCTCCAGGCTCTGTAGACCTGCTCAGCCACCACAACCCTGACCAGTGGATGGGGCAATGTTAATGATGACAATGACCAGCGCAGATCTGCCCTGGCCAGGCAGGATGAATGCAAACCTTCCGGCCCACCGACCAGCAAACTGACGTTGCGACCACTGCCCAGCCACGCTTGCATATTGTCCGCCAGTTGCCCTGTGCTCCAGGCCTTGCCCATAATTTCCAGGGTGACCACCAGGTCACCTGAGCCCACTGCGGCAAGCATCTGACCCGCTTCTTTGTCCTGAAGGCGATGAATATCAGAACCTTTACTGCGCTTGCCAAGAGGAATCTCAATAAGCTCCAGTTTTACGTCCGCACCCAGCCGACGGCTGTATTCCTTATAACCCTCTAAAACCCAACCCGGCATTTTCGAGCCAACGGATATCAGTCGAATTCGCATCAGGAGGGCTCAGCGGCGACCAGGTCAGCACTGTCCCACAGTCTTTCCAGGTCATAGAACTGCCGGGTAGCAGGCAACATCAGGTGGACAACCACATCACCAAGATCCACCAGAACCCACTCGGACTTGTCCTGACCTTCAACCCCCAGAGGTCGAACACCATTTTTCTTGCACTGCTCAATAACGTTATCTGCCAGCGACTTCACATGACGGTTGGATGTACCACAGGCAATCACCATATAATCGGTAACCGTGGTTTGACCCGAAACATTCAAACAGGTGATTTCATTACCTTTTACTTCTTCAATAGCTTCAATAGCCAGCTGTTTTAACTCATCAGAATGCATAGACTGCAACATTAACCTCGTATTGACGACCCGGCAGGATTTATTTACCGAATCAGTCTATTTAAAAACCGGGCAGGCTCTCAGCATTGACCATCGATGTCAATGCCCGATACGCGCAAAGGGGGAAATTCACCAGCAACATCACCGGCGAATATGGCCATCCCCAAGCACAACATATTTTTGCGAAGTCAGCCCTTCAAGGCCAACAGGCCCCCGGGCATGGATTTTGTCGGTAGAGATACCAATCTCAGCGCCCAGTCCATACTCAAATCCGTCGGCAAAGCGGGTTGAGGCATTCACCATCACAGAGCTGGAATCCACTTCCCGCAAAAAACGACGGGCACGGGTAAAGTCTTCGGTGACAATGGCATCGGTATGATGGGAGCCATAGCGATTGATATGAGCAATTGCTTCATCCATATCCAGGACCACTTTAATGGCCAGAACCGGGCCAAGGTACTCTTCCCGCCAGTCGTCTTCTGTTGCGGGTACGGCGCCGGGCAGAATTTCACAGGTAACAGGACAACCCCGCAGCTCAACCCCTTTTTGGGAATAAAGTCCTGAAAGCTCCCGCAACAAAGGCTGAGCCACAGCCTGATGCACCAGCAGCGTTTCCATGGCATTGCACACACCATAACGGTGGGTTTTCGCATTCATGGCGATCCGGACAGCCTTGCCATGATCGGACCGATCATCCAGATAGACATGGCAAACCCCATCGAGATGTTTAATCACCGGTACCCGGGCGTCAGCACTGATGCGCTCAATCAGTCCCTTGCCACCCCGGGGTACGATCACATCGACATACTCAGGCATGGTGATCAGCACACCGACAGCGGCACGGTCGATGGTTTCCACCACCTGAACTGTATCTTCAGGCAATCCTGCCCGGGCCAGGCCCTGCTGAATACACCGGGCAATAGCCTGATTGGAGTGAATGGCTTCACTCCCTCCCCGGAGAATGACAGCATTGCCGGATTTCAGACACAGGCTCGCCGCTTCCACGGTAACGTTTGGGCGGGATTCATAGATAATGCCAATAACGCCCAGGGGCACCCGCATTTTGCCTACCTGAATACCGCTGGGTACATACTTCATGTCATCAATGGTGCCGATGGGGTCTGGCAGGGCAGCCACTTGACGCAGGCCTTCAATCATGGCATCGATTCGGGCATCGGTCAGTTCAAGGCGATCCAGCATGGCGGCATCAAGCCCACGATCCCGGCCAGTCTCCAGATCCCGGGTATTGACAAACTTCAGCTGGGTACGATCCGCTGCCAGTGCGTCTGTTATTGCCAGAAGTGCCCTGTTTTTCGTCGCAGTATCAGCAACCGCCATTTCCTTAATGGCTTGCCGGGCTCTCTGGCCCAGTCCATGCATGTACTCCGTCACTTGATCAGCCAATGTCTTTTCTCCCGGCAACGATCGTCACCACCATCGTGTACTCTTTGCAATCAAAGACTTTTAAAGGGGCCATATTATCAGTCCGCAATGGGCAGGGTAAATTCAAATATCGTCCCGCCTTCAGGGTTACGCAGGAATGTCAGCCGCCCACCATGGGACTGTATAATGGAGTGACATACCGTCAGCCCGATACCCATGCCATCAGCCTTGGTGGTATAAAATGGAGTAAACAGTTTTTCTTCGGCATCATCTGCCAGACCATGGCCGCGGTCAATGACTGATACTTTGACGAAGTTATTATCCTGCTTTTCGGTACGGACATAGACCCCAATACTGCGGGTATCCATATCTCTCATCGCTTCCATGCCATTGCGAATCAGGTTTAATGCCACCTGCTGGATCTGCACCGGGTCTACCTTCACATCAGGCAGTCCCTCTTCCTGCTCCAGATGAATTTCCATATGGTTGTTACGGGCGTCGACTTCAGCAAGCTTGTAGGTATCCTGAATCAAACGGTTCGGGTCAACACTGCCCAGAACATGGTCCGGTTTCTTCACAAAAGAACGAATACGGGCAATGATTTCACCTGCCCGTCTGGCCTGGGTATTGACTTTTTCCATGGCTTCGGCCAAGCCAAGATCATCTGCCAAGTCCAGCCGGGCCAGCATTCTTCTCGCCACCTGGGCATAATTGGAAATCGCTGTCAGCGGCTGATTTACCTCGTGGGCAAAACCAGCGGCCATCTCACCCATGGTGCTCAAACGGGACACATGGGTCAGTTGATCTTTCTGACTCTGCAACTCATCCAGTGCCTTTTGCAGGGCATGCTGCTGTCTTTTTTTCTCGGAAATATCTCTAAACACAACCACAGCGCCACTGGGGGAACTGTTTTCCATAATCGGCGTACAGGAAAAATCCACCGGAAATGGCGAACCGTCACTGTGCAGAAACGTGGCATTTTCAACGGTTTTACTGACACCATTGACCAGGGATACCTCAATCGTTGCCAGTGGCCCTGATACATCCCCATCTTCCCCCCCTTTCATCAACTGAATCAGGTTCTGGCCCGTGAGTTGCTCTATAGACCAGCCAGTCATGGCAGAGGCTGCCGGGTTGGCAAAAGTAATCATTCCCAGTCGATCAAGACCAAATATCCCTTCATTCATACTTTCAAGAATGCGGGCCTTATCAGCTTCCAGCTGTCGATTCCTGGCTGAAAGAGCCTGTTCAAGCTTATGGATTTTCAATTGGGTCTGCACCCGGGCAATGACCTCTTCCGCTTGAAATGGCTTGGAGATAAAGTCCACAGCGCCGGTTTCCAGCCCCCTGACCTTGTCTTTGGTGTCATCCAGGGCCGACAAGAAAATCACCGTTATATTACGGGTTTCAGGATTTTCCTTCATCCGCTGACAAACCTCATAGCCATCCATGCCGGGCATCATAATATCCAGCAACACCAGGGCGGGTTTTGCCTTGGCAGCAATCCGAAGAGCACTCTCGCCATTCTTGGCAATAAGTAACTTGTAGCACCGGCCACTGAGAGTTTGCAGCAATACCTGCAAATTGGTCGGATTGTCATCCACAAGAAGAATACGCTCTTCTTCCTGCTGCCCTGGCGGAACTTCAGCCACATACATCGTCAGCAGACCCTGATTTCAGAAAGTTCATCCATGTAAAAATAGACGGAAATAAGCGGCTTATCTTACTATAACTACGGCTTTTATCAGCGGCTTACTGCTACCGGTCCCTGTAGCCAATGCTGTCGATGCCCGGAATTCTTTTCCTGAACCATCTTATTCATGTTTCAATGGAATTATTTTGCGCATTGATCCAATGGCGTTAAATTGTCTCTGATCATTAACTCATAACGACTGGATGCTGATGAACATACTCCTGATTGGTGGTACCGGGCTGATCGGCCAGGAAGTACAACGATTGTTTCTTGACCAGCAGATCCGGTGTATTGCTCCGGGAAGGGATGAATTAAATCTCGAAAATCCTGAGTCCATTGATTCCTGCCTGAAAAAATATCAGCCAGATGTCGTGGTTAACTGTGCAGGTTATAACGATCCGGTCAAGGCAGAAAACGAGCCGTCCAAATGTTTCCGGATAAACCGGGATGCCATGGCGACACTGGCTGATGGTTGCCACCGGCAGCAGGCAATTCTGGTTTATATTTCAACCTACCGGGTTTTTGATGGCAGCAAAAAGGAAGCTTATACCGAAAAAGATATACCTAACCCATCCGGGGTGCTGGCAACCAGCCGATGGCAGGCAGAACAGCAAATCAGTGAGCGCTGCCCAAGGCATATCATCCTCCGGCTATCCTGGGTCATCAGCCACCGTCGCACCAACCTGTTAAAGCACCTTCTGGATCAGATCAGCCATGAGCAGGAGGTTGCCGTGGTATCCGATCAACAGGGATGTCCGACACCCAGTGAAGATGCTGCCAGAGTCATTGTAGCGATTATTCGGCAACTGGGCTGTGGGGCTAAACCCTGGGGTACTTATCATTATGCCGGAGCCGAGCCTATCTCTGAAAACCGATTTGCCGAGGCCGTAATTTCTGAGGCATCACAATATCAGGATCTGAAAATTCGAAAACTGCGCATGGATAAACTGAACGATCGCAATGGTATTCAGGCACCAGCCAATGCAACACTCTCCTGCCGAAAAATTTTAAGTACCTTTGGCGTTCATAATAAACCCTGGCGAGGCAGCCTCTCACGGATGATCAGAAGCTATTATGAAAGCAGCACTGAAATAACGTCACGAGGATAGCCAATAATGCCCGGTTCTCTTTTATCAGCGAAGCTGGTCAAGACTGACCAGCTCAGCGCCAATACATTGCAGCTGAGTTTTGAGTTTGTACAGGACGATAGAGCAAGTTTCAATTTTATTGCCGGACAGTTTGTGCAGCTGCAGCTTGAGATTGATGGAGCACTCCATAAACGAAGTTACAGCATTGCCAACTCTGCGGATCACTTCAAAACATCAGGCCAGCTGCAAGTCGCTCTCAGTCTGGTTAGTGGGGGGGTTGCCTCTGGTTTTTTCCGAAAAGCTCCACCGGGATTCCAACTCAATATCGCAGGCCCGTTTGGAGCCCTCACGCTTTTGGAAAACTTTCCCGGTCAGCTTGTTTTGGTAGGCACTGGCACGGGGATTTCACCCTATCGAAGTATGATCCCACAACTGAAAGCTCTGACAGATAAAGGAACATCTGTCACTGTTTTCAAGGGGTTCAGATATCGGGAGGAAAGCATTTACTCTGAAGATTTTGCGCAACTGTCAAACTTGAAATTCCGCACCTGCCTAAGTCGCGAGTCCAACGTAAACCCGGCTAACCATGAGTATGTCGGCCATGTGCAAGATCAGTTTGACGCCCTCAACCTGAATCCTGAAAAAGATGTGGTTTATCTCTGTGGGAACCCGGGCATGATTGATGATTGCGTGATTCTGCTCAGAGATAAAGGGCTATCCCCCCGGCAAATCAAACGGGAAAAATACGTTTACTCCGGGCATTGACTCCGCTGTTCAACTCCTCTGTTCAACATCGAGAATAACCAGCCGCCAGAATAAACCAAGACACAGCCCCGTCATGACATCACCGAAACAGTGAGCCTGCAAAAGCAACCGGGAAAACGCTTCAACCATCACCAGCCCCAAAGCAACACTGGCCCATAACCATTGGGTGGTAAATGGACGGTTGGCTGCCACCAATGTAGTAAAAGAAAACAGTATATAAACGACGAATACTGTATGGATAGAAGAGAAAGTATAAGGATCAACCCCTGCCACAGACCTCTTATTGTTTGCCAGCCAGTTGATAAGCCAGACAGGACAAACCATCAATACACCACCAAAGAGCAGACTGCACAGGGTGGTTAGCCGATCACAGTGGTAAAGCCAGACCATGCATCCTGTGAAAATGATACCCAAAACAGGGAAGCTGCCAATCTGAGCCACCCGGTACATCAGCTTTTGCAACCAGGGTAACTGAAGCGCTGTCAGCCATTGATCGACACGTTGATTGACGCCTTCCAGCAAGCCAGTTCCGTTAGCGAAAATAAGCAAGACCAAAAGCCCCGATACAATCACCAGATACGCCCTGAGCCGGGGTTTGAAGTAACGATGAGCACAGATCAGCAATGGTGGGAACAGGATGGCAATAACGATGATGGCTAACAGGGCAGCCAACAATTGATCGGGTATTTTATCATGCCACTGAAGCGCAGCTCCCGTCAGGTAACCCGGAAGCAGGTAAACGGGAGACCAGGCCAGGGCCGAGAGAACATTAACGGTAAAAAAGTACTTGGGAAGCATACCCATCATACCGGCTACTGCCGGTATGATGGGGCGGGAAGGGCCGATAAAGCGTCCAGTCACAACACTTAAAATGCCATACTTCCTGAAGAAATCTTCACCACTTGCCAGCAACTTTGGATGACGATTAAAGGGCCACCAGCATCTGACTTGCTCGCGGAAATAATAGCCAAGCAGGTAACTGAACCCATCCCCAACAATAGCCCCCAAAAAAGCCCATAAGAGGATGGGATAAATAGCAATGGAAGCCGCCCCGGCAATAGCCGCCAATGCAAACAGCATGGCAACACCGGGCAGAACAATGCCCACTGCAACCAGTGATTCCAGACAGGCAACCACTGCAATAGCAGGACCAATCCAGACAGTATTGTGCTGCAACCATAGATGAATGGCGACCAAATAAGCGTTATCCATAAGTTACCGCAGCCTTCGTGGAAAATAGCTTTCGATTGATTTGTGCTTATGTGTTAACAGGATTAGACTACAGTTTTATTCTAATAGATTACAGAATAATCATGAGACCAGAACGTTGACAGAAGTCTTGTCAGGTTTTTGGCCGAATACCGTCATACTTGGCTGACCAGATTAATAAAACCCACACATTATAAACAACTGGTTAATCCTATCGGTGCAGCAAGATCTGCAAGGTAATCCTGTGAGTGCAAACAGCGCCAATTTTATTGGGAAAAAGCGTGCCTGTTGTTATCCTATTGCAGTAACGCAATCTGCAGCCAACCAACGGTAGGCAATCAGGGAGTCAAAGGATGAGTAAAGTACTGGAAGAACTGATTAATCAACTGCAACTGAAACCTATTGAAAACAATATATTCCGGGGCCAAAGCCAGGATCTTGGTTGGGGGCGGGTATTTGGTGGCCAGGTATTAGGGCAGGCAATGTCTGCGGCAAGGCAGACGGTAGATCCGGAACGTCATGTTCATTCCTGCCATTGCTATTTTCTTCGCGAGGGCGATAGCAGCAAGCCAATTATTTACATGGTTGACCGCATTCGTGATGGCAGAAGCTTCAATACCCGTGGGGTCGTGGCCGTGCAAAATGGTCGTCCCATTTTTAATCTGTCCGCCTCCTTTCAGATTGACGAAAGTGGCTTTGAGCATCTGGACCCGATGCCAAACGTCATACCCCCGGATGAAGCACTCAGCGAAAAAGCCCTGGCTCAAAGGCATAGCGATTTAATACCCAAACCCCTGCATAAACGACTGCTCAGCGATAATCCCATTGAGATTCGCTTTGCCGACCCCGCGGATCCAATGGCAGAAAAAACCAGGGCTGCACACCATAAAATATGGCTAAGAGCCAACGGAAAACTCCCCGACAACCCGGGACTTCATAAATACCTTCTGGCCTACGCCTCAGATTTTCAGTTTTTACCCACCAGCCTGTATCCCCACGGAGCTGCCACTTTCCAGAAGCCCATTCAAATAGCCAGTCTGGACCATGCCATGTGGTTTCACCGACCATTCAGGATGGATGAATGGTTGCTGCACTGCGTTGAAAGTACTACTGCCAGTGGAGCCAGAGCGCTGGTAAGAGGTCAGATATTCAATCAGGCTGGCTTACTGGTGGCGTCTACAACCCAAGAAGGATTGGTGAGGCTGATCAGGACTCAGACAAAGGTCTAAACAACCTTTAAAACACCAACCAACTGTTCAAATGTCTATCGACTGGAAGAGGAGGCACCTCCTCGAAAAAAAGTTAAATTTCAGCTATAGATTGTCTCTGGAAATACGCTCGGAAGACTCATGCCGTACTCAGGGTTAACTGCTGAAGTAGTTGGCCAAATGGAATCGTATATTTCTGGCTAAGTGGACAGTTACTATGC